>NZ_JAPFPW010000022.1 GCF_026155325.1 Desulfobotulus pelophilus
TCAATATGCAGGTGAAGCTTCTGCGCGCCATAGAGGGTGGAGGTTTTATTCCTGTGGGAAGTGACAGGCTGCATAAGCCGGATTTGCGGATTATCGGTGCCACTAACCGGAATCTGATGGAGCTGGTGAGAAAACGCATGATGCGTGAAGATTTCTTTTATCGTATCAATATTATTCCCATACACCTCCCCCCGCTCCGTGATAGGGGAGAGGACCTTACCCTTCTTATTTACCATTTTATGGAATACTATGGGGCTGATAAACGGGTACCTTCCATACCGCCCAATATCATGGCCATGCTTCAGGCTTACACCTGGCCCGGCAACATCCGGGAACTGCAAAATGTTATTCAGCGGTATGTGACCATGAATCGTATTGATCTTCCCGGCCAGCCGGATATGGAGGATATGGATCCGCTTACCATACAGGATACGGATTATTCGGGAAACCCCATCAGTCTCAAGGATGCGGTGGACCACTTTGAAAAAATTTTCATTGAAAAAGCCCTGAAAAAAAATCGCTGGAAAAAAACAATTACAGCGGAAGGTCTTGGGATACACAGAAAAACACTTTTCAGAAAAATGAGGGAGCTGGGGATTCCGGACTGATGCATGCTCCCGGGTTTTGTGTGGAATAAAAAGTCCGTCAGGGGACATTTGTGTCCAGTGCCGGACAGGCCCGTAGATTTGGTTTTGAATGCCTTTCCGTATGTTAAACCGTGGCATTTATGCCCCGGTATCAATGTCTGCCCAGACAACTGGCGCAGGCATTTTTTTTGTACACAAAATAAAAAACCACAAATGATCTTGAAAAAACAAGCCCTTACAATTCATGAGACATTGTTTGTGACAAGAAAAAAATGAAACTCTTATAACGGTTCGGAAATTGCTATGTTCCATGGGTTTTGCCGGATACTTTTTTATTTCATCCATCTTTTGCCTTCCATAAGGAGGTCCGTTGTGAAACCCATTGTGAAAATAGCCGTTTTGTCTACCATCGTCTTTGTAATGGCAGGGAATGTTTTTGCTACCCTGCTGGACAACAATACCAACCTGAGTACCGAGTTCATCCGCATGCAGGCAAGGGTGGCTTCCGCCGATTCCACCGATGCGGTGGTGTACAATCCCGCCGGTACGGTCTGGATGGATGAGGGCAGTTATGGTGCCATGCATAACCAGAGTCTGCCTAAGGATTACACCCATTTTTACGGAGACCGTAAGTACGAAACCACCACACTGACAACCCATAACCCCAGTTTGTTTTATGTCCGCAAAGCCAGTAACTGGTCTGCCTTTGCGGGAATTGCCGTACATGGTGGGGGAGGAACGCTGGACTATAATAATGGTACCATCCTTGGAGATATTTTTGACAGCCAATTCCCAGGAAACAACCTGAATCTGGGTAGTGCCAAAACCTCCATGACCCAGATGTACCCCGGCCTCACCATTGGTGGAGCCTATCAGATTGGAGAGAAACTGTCCCTTTCCTTAGGTGGACGTGTCATCCGGGGTATGCTTTCATTTAAGATTGATAAGGGCAGCATTCTGGATCTGGATGCGGAAGCCACTGGTTTTGCACCCATTATTGGTATCAATTACAGGCCCGTCGAATCCCTGAATCTCTCCATCAGGCATGAGTTCAAGACAAAACTTGATTTTGAATACAATACCCTCCGTGGAGCGGCACTGATACCCGGCCAATTGGATATGGGGCATGTTTTTGCCCAAATGATGGGAGGGGATGATCAAAACTTCAGAAGGGATCTCTCGGCCCTTACGGCCTTTGGTTTTGCCTGGATGGTAAGGCCGGATCTTAAGCTTGCAGCCGATCTTACCATTGCCTGGAACAGGGATATCAATCAGGAAGGCAAAGAAGATAATTTTTCCGAAGGCTATGAGTTTGCCATGGGTGTGGAGTATTTTATGAATGAAAAGTGGACCCTGAGTGCTGGATACTCCTATTCCCATCCGGGGGATGATATGGAGCAGCTTTTCCCTCTTCAGCCTAAACTCCGTTACCATGGTGTTGCAGCGGGCTTCCGCTATGCTGTTAACTCAAAAATGGGCTTTCAGTTCGGAGCAAATCGACTCTTTTATGATGATCAGACGGATCAGAAAGATATCACGTACCAGAAAGATCTTCTGATTCTTTCCCTTGGGCTTGATTATCGTTTCCGATAGAAAAGAGCTTTCCGGCCGGAAATCTGCCAGTTATACCTGACGGCTCCGGCCCGTTGAACAGCCATGAAAAATCCGTACAGATATGGATGCCTTTTTGCAAAGAACATGGTAAAAGAATGCGGGTCAAATAACAGGAACTGTCAAAACACAAGGAGCTTAACCTATGGATCAGGTGAAGGGGTTTTTTGCTGCCCGCAAAGATATGGCCATCCGCTTACTGTACACTGTCTTTTTTTTCATTGTGCTGGAGTTCTTGAAGACTATCCAGATCTTTCTATCCTGCGTGCAGTATGTATGGGTGCTCATTACGCTGAAACACCTTGAGCCACTGCGTACCCTGACAGATCGCCTTGCCGTATTGAGTTATCGTATTCTTCGCTATATTTCTTTGAATGAAAATCGAAAACCGTTTCCTTTTTCGGAGTTTCCCGAAGCTGTTGATGTATCTGAGTCCGTTCGTTTCACCGAAAAAGACTGATCTCCCATATGACCAATCAGACAGAGAGTCCGGGTCTTGCAGAACCTTTTCTGTAAGACCCGGACTCTTTATCATACCTCTCCCGCATGCGGATATCTTCCTATATGAGCATTGACACATAAGCAGCCAGAAGGTAATACCGGAGTTTTGCTGTTTCACGGTTCTTATTGAAAGTTGACAGAGGAGGGGAGATGCGTCTTTCCGCTTTCGGAGAAAAATTCAGTTCCAAAAGTGGTATTCTGCAGTTAATGGATGACTTGGGTAATGCCCTCGCAGGCGGCGGAGACATTGCCATGATGGGTGGGGGAAATCCCGCTCATATTCCGGAGGTGGAAGAGGCCATGCGCCAGCGTCTTGAACGGATTCTGAACAGTCCTGAAGAACTGCGCCGTATGACAGGTATTTATGACCCTCCACAGGGTGAAAAAGCATTCATTGCCAGCTTGGCTGCATTGCTGAATCGTGAGTTCGGCTGGGATCTGACTCCGGAAAATATCGCCCTCACCAATGGTTCACAATCTGCTTTTTTCCTTTTATTCAATATGTTTGCCGGTTACGGTACGGATGGTCGTATGCGCAGGATTCTGCTCCCTCTGGCTCCTGAATATATTGGTTACGCAGATGCGGGGCTTGTGCCGGATTTTTTTACGGCCGTGAAACCGAAAATCGATTATCTCGAACGGCCGTATTTTAAATACAGGGTGGATTTTGAAAAACTTGTCATTACAGACGATATTGCCGCTCTATGCGTATCCAGACCTACCAATCCAACGGGTAATGTGCTGACAGATGATGAGGTCCATACTCTGGATCTCATGGCCCGTAAGGCAGGCATACCTTTTATTCTGGACTGTGCCTATGGGACCCCTTTCCCGGACATTATTTTTACCAAAGCATCCCCTTTCTGGAATGACAACATTGTAATGTGCATGAGCCTTTCCAAACTGGGCCTCCCTGCCGCCCGTACGGGAATTGTCATTGCCCGTAAAGAAATTGTTCACGCCCTTTCCCGCATGAACGCCATTATGAATCTTGCAACCGGCAGCTTTGGTGCCATGATGGCCATGGATCTTGTTCAAACGGGGGATATCATCCCCTTAAGCCGGGATGTGGTGAAGCCCTACTATAAAAAACGGGCCATGGAAGCCGTAGCCCTGTTTGAGGAAGCCCTGAAAGGAACGGATTATTTTATTCACAAGCCGGAAGGGGCTATTTTTCTGTGGCTATGGTTTCGGAATCTGCCCATAAGCAGCCAGATTCTTTACGAAAGATTGAAGGCAAAGGGTGTGATTGTGGTTCCGGGTCATTATTTTTTTCCCGGTATGGCTGACGATAAAGCCTGGCCCCACCGCGAGGAATGTATACGGGTCAACTACAGTCAGGCTCCGGACCTTGTGGCCAGAGGTATTGGCATCATTGGAGAAGAAGTTCACCGCGCTTATGCAGAAGCATCCAGGGGATGAAGCCTAAAAAAGATTTAGTCCGGATCCATTTCATTCATAAAATCAAGAACATCCGAGGATGGATATCCCCTGGAAATAAGAAAACGATATAATTTTGCTTTTCGTTTAAGGGGATTGTCTTCCCGGATGGAGGCAAGTTTCTTACGGGCTGTCTGTGCAAGATATGCCCGTTCTTTTTCTGGTGACACGCACCCCTGAATTTTGCGTACCAGTATGTCTGGGATACCCCTTTTGTCCAGATCCCTTTGGATACGTAAAGGCCCATGGCCCGAACGAATGCCCGATTGAATAATCTGTCTGGCCCTTTCCTCTTCATCTATGTAGCCCCGTTCCATACAAATCTGGATGGCCCGTTCCACAACGTCAGTGCATGCCTTTTTCTTTTCAAGAGCGGTTTTCAGTTCCTTACGACTGAGGCTTCGGCGGCCCAGAATACCCATGGCAGCAGTCAGTACTCTGCGAAGCTCCGTTTCTTCCATTATCACTTTCCGGATGATCCTCCGAAAAGCCCCATGCAGTAGTCAAACTGGGCATTGACCAGTTTTTTATAGGTGCTTCGAAAGGCATTCATTCTAAGTCCCATATCCTGCATCATATCAAGTACTTCGGGGGGAATGGCGTGAAAGTCAGCATAGGCGTGGGCAAGGTTTTTTTCCATTTCCGCCTGTATCATGACAAGACTGTCTATATAGCGGCCGTACATTGTTTTCTGCTGACATATGGAAGCCTGCATATATTGTGAAAAGACAGGATGAAGCATGGGTTACCTCCTTTTGCTGTTGTGGAAAAGGAAGGAAAGACAGGTGACCGGGGCATTAAGGAAAAAGGCCCCGGATGTGTATCATGCGGAAGCAATATAACGTTCTATGCTGTCGCTCAGGGTCTTCCAGATCCAGGGGCGTTTTGCATCATCTGTTTCCAGAAGGGTGAAACGGAAACCCTGTTTTTTGCAGCAGAATCCCGTAAGGGGTACCACACAGATTCCCGTTGCCCCCAGAAGATAATAAACAAACCGCTTGTCAACTTCCACATTCTGAACCTTTTTTTCCACGTAAGCACGCACTTCCGGGTTTTCAATGAGAAGGGACTGATGGGGGGTGAGTACATTTTCATCAAAAAGGGCTGTCATGTAAAAAGCACCATGGGCAGGAATTACCGAGATACCTTTGATATCCTTTAATGCATTATAGGCTTCATTGGCCCGCATCTCAAACATTTTGGCACGGGAGTCCAGATGTTCCCGGTAACGGGGATCACCCATGACTTTGGGGATGGAAAACTGGGGAAGGCTGGTGGAGCATACTTCCAGCATTTTAGCATCGCGTATGGTTTTAATGTAGGTGGCAAACATGGGAAAGCGGTCCTGATTAAAGACCTCAATCCAGCCACAACGGCTTCCCGGCCATGGGTATTCTTTGGATATACCACGCAGTGCCATGCCAGGAACATCCCGGATCACTTCACTGAGGTGACAAGTTTCGGATCCGTTGTAGACAATGTGGGCATAAATTTCATCACAGATAACAAAAAGATCATAGCGGTGAGCAATATCAACGATGTCTTCCAGTACTTTTCTCGGGTACACCGCTCCTGTGGGATTATCCGGATTAATGAGAAGAATGCCGGCAATGGAGTCATTGTATTTGACCTTGTTTTCCAGATCCACAAGATCGGGCATCCAGCCGTTGGCCGGATCGAGCTCGTAGGTAAGATGCTCGTAGCCGGAATGGGCCGCTTCCGCTGAAGAATGGGTCGAGTATGCCGGTGAGGGGCCGATAACGCGGGCTTCCCGCTTCAGAAAGCCAAAGATTTTGGCAACGGCATCGCCAAGTCCGTTGAAAAAGAGAATGTCTTTGGCGCAAATCTGGTATCCGCCGCGTTCGTTTACCTGTGCCGCAAGAAATTCGCGGGTTTCTTCAACGCCGGGTGTTGCCACATACCCGTAGGTTACATCGTCTTTTACAAGGTCATGGACTATGTCTTTGATCCACTGGGGAACTTTTTCGCCCTTCTGAATGGGATCTCCAATGTTTTCCCATGTGATCTCAACGCCCATCTGCCGGAGCTCATGGGCCACGGCAACAATTTCCCGAATTTCATAGGTGAGTTTCCCCGATCCCACATGAACGATATCTCTACGCATACTTCCTTCCTTGAAAAATCTAAAGCGGCTAAGGGTATATAAAACGGATCAACAACCCGTCCCCCCACGGGATCAGCTGACAATCCGTTGCTGGCAGTAGCAGTTCAACCTTCTTACGGGGCTTTTTACGTACCATCGCTTCGTAACAGAGGGAAAAGATCTTGTAAAGAAAAAGGCCTGAAAACTCTGAATCTCCCCATGGCTAAAGCCAGGGGCTTTACGCCGACTTTTGCTAAAGAAGCGGGTGGTGGTGCGGAGACAGGGGGCCAGCCTGTAGGCCCCCTGACCACCTTATTCAGTAAGCTTTTTAGCCGCATCAATAATTTTTTGGGCTATCTCGGAAGGTACCTCTTCATAATGAGAAAACTCTGATGTGAACGTACCACGTCCGCCGGTCATGGACGTAAGATCCGGTGCATATTTCTGTATTTCTGCCAGGGGAATCTGGGCGTTAATGGTTCCCGTCTTTCCTTCGGTATCCATGCCCATGACCCGTCCTCTGCGTGAGTTCAGATCCCCCATGATATCTCCCATATAATCACTGGGAGCCTTGACAAACACATTGTAAATGGGTTCAAGAAGTACGGGTTTTGCCTCTTCCATTCCCTTTTTGTAGGCAAGGGAGGCCGCAATTTTAAAGGCCATTTCAGAGGAGTCGACAGCATGGTAAGATCCGTCATCAGCCGTGGCCTTGAAATCCACGCAGGGGAATCCGGCCAGTACTCCTTTCGAAGAGGCTTCAATGAGTCCCTTTTCCACTGCCGGGATGTACTGGCGGGGAATGGAGCCACCCACAATTTCATCACCAAACTGAAAGCCTTCCCCTCGGGGAAGGGGCTCAAAGCGAATCCAGCAGTCACCAAACTGACCATGTCCACCGGTCTGCTTCTTATGGCGACCCTGCACACGGACCTTGCGGGTAATGGTTTCCTTGTAGGGGATTTTTGGCGTTTTCAGTTCCACATCCACTTTGAATTTGCGCTTAAGCTTTTCCACAATGGTTTCAATGTGAACCTGTCCTACGCCATAAACCAGAATCTCACTGGTCGTTGCGTTGCGTTCCAGCCGTATGGCCTTATCCTCCTCGGCCAGCCTTGCCAGAGAAGCAAATATTTTATCTTCATCTCCCTTTTTGGCGGCATAGGCGGCAAAACCCATGCAGGGAGCCAACGGTGCAACCTGGGGAAAGATCAGGGGACGGGATTCGTCACACAGGGAATCAAAGGTGCCTGTGTTTTTGAGTTTGGCAAAGGCTACAATATCACCGGGGCCTGCTTCTCCGATGGGCTTCTGCTGCTTACCGGCCATGACATAGAGCTGGGAGTAACGTTCTTTCTCATCTTTGCTTACATTGAGAAAGGTACCATCCTTGCCAAGGGTTCCGGAAACAACCTTGCAGATATTGAGAAGGCCTGCAAAGGGATCCACCACGGTTTTGAAAACAAATCCCGCAAAAGGCGCGGTTTCATCATAGGCAACAGCAAAGTCTTCCTCACCCTTACGGGCCATGCGGGGAGGATTATCCAATGGGCATGGGGTAGACTGAATGATAAAATCAAGAAGATACTCCATACCTGTACCGGTAAGGGCAGAGCCCAGAAGAACAGGAGCAAATACCCGGTTTGTTACGGCTTTTTTCAGACCGCCTGCCAGCTCTTCTGCTGAAAGTTCCTCCCCTTCCAGATAACGTTCCAGAAGATCATCATCGGCTTCGGCAATGGCTTCCACAAGGGCCATACGTTCCGTTTCCACATGATCCTGCAGGTCAGGGGGAATGGGTGCTTTTTGGATTTTACCTTCCCCGCTAGAAGTAAAGGCCTGAAGAGTCATCAGATCCACATACCCTGTGCAGAGTTCATTTTCCATGATTGGCAGCTGAATTGTAACGGGCCGGATTTGCAGGAGGGATTCGGCTTCCTGAAGAATTTCTTCGAAAACAGAGCGTTCCTTATCCATTTTATTGATAAAGAGGACCACGGGTTTCTGCTGCTCTGCGGCACTGACCATGGCTTCTTCCGTCTTCACACGGATGCCATCCACGGCATCCACAATCAGAAGAACGGTTTCGGCAGCCTGTATGCAGAGGAGGGTATCGGAGAAAAAGTTGGCGTTGCCCGGAGTATCCATCAGCAGAATGTCATGCTTTTTCCATGAAAGCCCGTGAAGCCCAGTGGATACACTGCCCCCGCGGGCAATTTCTTCCGGTTCAAAATCCATTACGGTATTGCCGTCTTCCACTCGTCCCATACGGGAAAGAATCCCGTTGTCAAAGAGGAGGCGTTCTGCCAGAAGCGTCTTTCCAGATCCGCTATGACCGACCAGCGCGATATTCCGCTTGAATTTGGCTTTTTCGCTCATCCAATTCCTCCTAAAGTAAAAAGGCTGTTTTCGTTTAAACGTCTCCCTCATGCGAACCGGAAGGCAGAGTTGGCGTGTCCCCAGTTCTGATGTGATCAGGACGCATCGCCGGTTCCTGAGATTCCGGGTATTCTTCTTTCTGTTGTGTTGCAGCCCTGGTCCAGAGAGGCAGGATAAACTCCTGATTCCCTTTGGGGCCCTGTATGGGCGAGGCTATGGCAGTACCTGCGGAAAAGCCTTCCTGAATAAAAAAATCCTGAAGATCCCGGACCACCTTTGCCTGTTGCAAAGGATCCCGGACCACACCTCCTTTACCCACTTCTCCCTTGCCTACTTCAAACTGCGGTTTAACAAGGGCGAGAATACGGGCATCTTCTTTCAGAAATCTGCGACAGGCCGGAATGACAAGACGCAGAGAAATAAAACTTGTATCAATGGTGATCAGATCCAGAGGGATATCAACGGCGTTCTGGGGCAGATGGCGGATATTGGTTCTTTCCAGAACAACAACCCGCGGATCCTGTCGCAGGCTCCATGCCAGCTGACCGTATCCCACATCCACGCTGAAAACCCGGGCAGCTCCTTCCCGAAGCAGAAGGTCCGTAAATCCTCCCGTGGAAGCCCCCACATCCATGCAATTCATTCCATTTACAGAAATATTCAGTTTGTCCAGAGCAGCCTTCAGCTTCAGAGCACCCCGGCTCACATAGGGGAAATCCGGTATTTCCGCCTGAATGTCCGCATCGGATGTCAGTTGAAATCCGGCTTTATCCATACGCTGACCATTCACCAGAACCTTTCCAGCAAGGATCAGTGCCCGGGCCCTTTCCCGGCTTTGAACCAGTCCTTTTTCCACCATAAGGCTGTCCAGCCGTTTTTTTGATACAGAGGCCATCAGGCTGCCGCTTTCTTTAAAAGATTCCGCGCTACCTGAACAATGCTGTGGGCATCCAGGCCACAGGCCTTTCTGAGTTCATCCGGATGTCCATGGGCCATGAACCGGTCCGGTATTCCCACTCGTTTCAGGGGGCAAATCAGGCCTTCTTCTGCAAAAAATTCCAGTACGGAACTGCCGAAACCGCCCGCAGCCACGCCTTCTTCCAGTGTGATCACAGGTTTTTGGCTGGAGCCTATTTCCCTGAGCAGATCCTGATCAAGGGGTTTTAGGAATCTGGCATCCACAACGGCCGCATCAATGCCTTCTTCCGCTAATATGTCCGCCGCAGAAAGGGCCTCCTGAACAGGTCGGCCCAGTGCCAGAAGGGTCAGATCCCTGCCATTTCGCAAAACTTCTCCCTTGCCAATTTTCAGCGGTTCCGTTTCCCAGTTAACAGCCGCTCCTGTGCCCGCTCCCCTGGGATAACGTATGGCACAGGGACCATTGTGGCCTATGCCGGTTTTCAGCATGGCAACCAGCTGGGCTTCATTTCTGGGAGCCATAATCACCAGGTTGGGAATGGGTCGGAGGAAAGCCATATCGAAGAGACCATGGTGAGTAGGGCCATCGTCACCCACAAATCCTGCCCGGTCAATGGCGAAAAGAACGGGATGTCCGTCAAGGCAGACATCATGGATAATCTGATCATAGGCCCGCTGCAGAAAGGTGGAATAGATGGCCACCACAGGCCGGTAACCCTCCGTTGCTAGGCCAGCGGCAAACGTGACCGCATGTTGTTCTGCTATACCCACATCAAAAAAACGATCCTTGTATTGTTTTGCAAAGGCGGAAAGACCGGTTCCCTCAGGCATGGCTGCTGTAATGGCCAGAAGGGCCGGATTTTCTTCTGCCATATGGCAGATGGTTTGTCCGAAAATATCCGTATAGGCCGGAGCAGAAGGCGGGGAAGGGTGCTTGATTCCTGTCCGGATATCGAAGGGGGCAATACCGTGAAAAAGGGTAGGATTTTTTTCGGCTGGTGGATATCCCATTCCTTTTCGAGTGGTTACATGGAGAAGGACAGGCTCATCAAGGGTTTTGATATTTTCCAGTATGTCAATCAGATGGTCCAGCCTGTGCCCGTTGATGGGGCCAAAATAATCAAAGTTAAAAGCCTCAAAGAGCATGCCGGGCGTAGTAAAAGCCTTGAAGGATTCTTCGGTACGTTTTGCCAGCTGATAGACATCATCGCCTATTTTAGGAAGTGACTTCAAAAATCTGCCGAATTCAGCGCGGAGGTCCTGAAGGTATTTGGCCGAAAATGTGCGGCTTAAAAAAGAAGACAGGGCTCCCACATTGGGTGAAATGGACATATCATTGTCATTCAGGATGACCAGAAGGTTCCCCCTGGAATCTCCTGCATGGTTGAGAGCCTCATAGGCCAGTCCTGCGGTCATGGATCCGTCTCCGATAACGGCCACAATCTTGTGGGCGTCTCCGGAAAGTTTTTTTCCATGGGCCATGCCCAGCCCGGCGGAAATGGATGTGCTGGAATGGCCTGTGCTGAAGGCATCATAGATACTTTCCGTAATACGGGGAAAGCCAGAAATGCCACCGGGTTTTCTTAGAGTATCAAAGGCCTGACTGCGGCCGGTAACAAGTTTGTGGGCATAGGACTGATGGCCCACATCCCATATAAGCCGGTCTCTGGGAGTGTCAAAGACATAGTGAATGGCAAGGGTCAGTTCCACTGCTCCGAGGCTGGAAGCAAGGTGACCACCATTTCGGGAAGTCACATCAATAATTTTTGCACGAATTTCACTGGCAAGACGGGGAAGATCCGAACGATCCAGTTGTTTCAGGTCTGCCGGTGAATGGATGGTATCCAGTAAGGCCAAAGTACAGACTCCTTCATCAAAACAAAAAGGCATAAGACTCATTTTCTGCGTTCCAGTACATAGGAAGCCAGCAGTCGAAGGGAATCCGCTCCCGTACCAAAATCCTTCAGGCTGTCCAGCGCACCCAGAATAAGTTCCGATGCCAGGGATTGTGTCGCCTCCAGGCCGAGCAGGGAAGGGTAGGTGGCTTTCTGACTCTGGGCATCGGAGCCTGCCGCCTTGCCCATCTCCAAAGGATCTCCTGTCACATCAAGAAGATCATCCGTTACCTGAAAAGCCAGTCCCAGAAGACTGCCATAGAGAGAAAGGGACTGCATCTGCCGGGGGCTTGCTCCGGCCAGAAGGGCACCACTTTTTACGGATACTTCTATCAGTGCAGCCGTTTTCAGTTTGTGCAGGGTTTCCAGTTCCTCACGTTCTATTTTTCTGCCTTCGGAGGCAAGATCCAGCATCTGTCCTGCAACCATGCCCCGGGGACCGGCTGATCTGGCAATTTCTCCTATGATCTCGATCAGAAGTCCGGGGTTTTTATGCTTGTGTTTCGAAGATGCCATGCATTCGAATGCAAAAGTCAGGAGGGCGTCTCCTGCCAGTATGGCCGTTCCTTCATCAAAGGCCCTGTGGCATGTGGGAATGCCCCTGCGAAGATCATCGTTGTCCATGGCCGGCAGGTCGTCATGGATGAGGGAATAGGTGTGGATCAATTCGAGGCTGCAGGCCACCTCCCTGCACATCTCCATGGCATCCAGCCTGTTTTCCAGAATGGTTTCGGCTGCAGCCATACATAATACGGGCCGCAGCCGCTTTCCGCCGGCCATCAGAGAATGGAACATGGCTGCCTGAAGACGTGGGGAGGGAGAAGACATCCGAACAAGACATTCCTTAAGGGCATCTTCCATCCATTGATGGCACTGCGCCAGATACGTCGCAAGGTCCGGATTCATGTAAAGGATTCCTCTTCAGAAGGGGGAGACGGCAGAAAAGGCCGTTCTTCTCCTGACTCGGTGAGTTTGGTAAGTCTGGACTCCGCATCATCCAGACAGTCATTGCAATATTTGGAAAGTTTCATGCCGTCCTCAAATTTTCGGATAGCTTTTTCCAAAGGAAGATCACCCGTTTCCAGTTCTTCCACAATGCCCTGTAATTGCGCAAGGGCTTCTTCAAAGCTTTTTTTAGCCATGGTCTATTTCCTCAATACGGCAGTGGACGGTTCCGCTTGCCAGCAGAATTTCTACCCTGTCTCCAATGCAGAGATTTCGGGTGTGTTTGAGAACTGTCTGCCCGGGAAGGACACGGGCTACGGCATAGCCACGGTCCAGAATGGAAAAAGGACTCAGGTTTTCCAGCCGGAGGGTCAGATTTTTTGTGATCATGCGGTGCTGATGCAACTCACGCTCAAGAAGAAGATGGAGCCCCTTATGCAAGGTCGATAATGTTTCATGGTCCTTCTGCAACCGGCGTATCAACAGGGTAGGGGAGATGGCTTTCTGTGTCCATGAGGCCTGCCGTGCTTTCCATGTCAGCAGGCGTTGAAACCGCCGGATCAGTTTCTGTTCCGTATCATCGACGCGCATGCGACAAAGAGCCAGATGACGGCTGGGGTGCAGCAGTTTTTCCGTACGGTTACGATTTTTTTCCCTGAGCCGTTCCAATTGTTTTCTAAAGGCGTTTGTAAGCTGTTTTTCCATAGCAGAAAGCCTGGATTGCAACTCCTTTTTGTGCGGAACAGCGGCTTCCGCTGCTGCCGTAGGGGTCGATGCCCTGTAGTCAGCTACAAAATCGGCAATGGTGAAGTCCGTTTCATGACCCACTCCCGTGATAACGGGAATTTCGGAATTAAAAATGGAGCGGGCAACAGCCTCACTGTTAAAGGCAGCCAGATCCTCAAGGGATCCGCCGCCCCGGGCCAGGATGATAATATCACTGGCCCTCTTTTCATTAATCAGTGCAAAGGCCCGACAGATATCACCTGCTGCTTCCTGCCCCTGAACCCGTACCGGAGCTATTTCTATGGAGAGTGCAGGAAACCGGTTGCGTAAAACCTTGAGCATGTCATGGAGGGCGGCGCCATCCGGAGAGGTGATTAAACTGATGCGAAGGGGAAGAAAGGGAAGCTTTCGCTTGCAGGCAGCATCAAACAGACCTTCGGCCTCCAGACGGATCTTGAGCTGTTCAAAGGCCAGCTGGAGGGAGCCCGCGCCGGAAGGTTCCAGATATTCCAGAATGAGCTGGTAACTGCCCCGGGGAGAGTATACGGAAAGCCGTCCGAAACCGATGGCTTTGAGTCCATTTTCAACCTGAAAACGGAGCTGGCGGTTCTGACCCCGGAACATAATGGCCGCTATCTGTGCTTCCTGATCTTTCAGGACAAAATACAGGTGTCCGGAAGAGGGTTTTGACAGATTGGAAACTTCACCTGTAATCCATACAAAGGGATAGGCGGACTCCAGACGGGAACGGATATCCGAAGTGAGTTCGGATACGGTATGGATTTTTCGGGTTTCTTTTCCCAAAATATCTGTCCCCATTTGAGTCTGTTGTGCCTTTCCCTAAGGGTAACAGCAGGAAGCATCACTTCTGTTTTTTTTGCTCAGGCTTCAAACTTCCGAAGGCTTGCGCAGAAGCAGGTGCGGAAATGGTGCAAATCCTATGCTTTTTTAAAAAATTTGACAAGCGTTTCGGATCTCTTCATCCATATTCCTTTTTTATATAAAACCTATAATGTGCATTATGTAAACCAATATCAACGGAATGGTTGCTTTATCCGTTCCACCGTTTTGTACAGCCTTTTGAGTTCAGGACAGATGCTTTCCATCCTCCGCATTTGACAGCAGGATTTTTTTACAGCAAATGGCATCAAATTTTGATTCCAGTCCTTTTTTTCCCTTTTAATAATTATTCTCGCTGCTTCTCGTCTTTTTTTTTGTCTGTTTTTGTTTGAATATGGAAAAAAACAGCGCTTTTTTCCGACTTTTCTTGATTCGAAGGCCAGCCTTTCTTATATTATCCAGTTGAAAGACTGCAGAAATTCAGGTTCTTCCGTGATCCTGAAAAAGAAAATCCATAGGGATTTTCTCCTGCCAGGAAAATCAATGCAACGTGTAAACATACTTTAGGAGGAAAAAAGCATGGAAAAGATCCTTGCTCCCAATGAAGCCACCCGCGCCCATGTGAACGGCTTTATTCAGAGTGTCTACAACTGGATGGCCATTGGTCTTGCCGTTACCGGAGGTCTGGCTTATCTGGTTTCAGAGATGTTTGTGGTACCACCCGGTCTTTTTCTTATTCTTGTTGTTGCTCAGCTGGGAATGGTGTTCGTGCTTGCGGGTAAAATTCAGTCCCTTTCCGCTTCAACGGCCACGGGGCTTTTTGTTCTGTACGCGGCGCTCAACGGAGTCACCCTTTCCTGGATCTTTTTAGTTTATACCAATGCGTCCATTGTCTCCACATTCTTTATCTGTGCCCTGACCTTTGCCGCTGCCAGTGCCTATGGCATGGTGACCAAAAAAGATCTGACAAGTTTTGGTGGCTTTCTGATGATGGGACTCATTGGTATCATCATTGCCTCCGTGGTCAATCTTTTTCTGCGTAGCCCTGCTATGACCATGATTGTCAGCTATATCGGCGTATTTGTTTTTGTGGGACTGGCTGCCTGGGATACACAGAAAATTAAGCAGATGGCACTGTCACAGCCTGCCGATCTGGATAACGCCACCCTGAGAAAAGGCGCTATTTTTGGTGCCCTCTCTCTTTACCTGGATTTCATCAACCTTTTTATTATGATGCTGCATATCTTTGGGAACAGGGATTGATTGTACCAGAGATGGCAGGCACCCTAACGGCTACCTGATAAAACAGGCGCTGTTCCCCTGCTATAAGGAGAACAGCGCCTGTTCCGTATGCAAAAATCTTCCTGAGTTTGGCATGCCTATGCAGAGGGTGTGGCGTTCTTTGCGTCAGGGTCTTTAACCCGTCCGTACACATCATCAAAACGAACGATGTCGTCTTCGCCCAAATAGCTCCCGGACTGAACCTCAATGAGATCCAGAGGTATTTTCCCCGGATTTTCCAGCCTGTGGGTCACACCCAGAGGAATATAAATGGATTCGTCTTCCCTGAGAAGAATTTCCTCATCACCTCTCTGCACCACAGCCGTTCCCCTCACCACAACCCAGTGTTCCGCCCGATGGTAATGTTTTTGTGCGGAAAGCTTGGCTCCCGGTTTAACGGTGATCCGTTTAACCTGGAAACGATTATCCATGGCAATGGTTTCATAGCTGCCCCAGGGGCGGTAGACTCTTCGATGGGATATGGCTTCCCCCCTCCCTATGAGCCGCATGTAATCCACCATTTTACGAACATCCTGCACCCTGTCTCTGGGAGAAACAAGCACGGCGTCCGGGGTTTCCACCACTATATGATTTTCAAGGCCCACGGCAGCCACCAGACGGCTTTCTGCATGGAGAAATGAGTTCCGGACATCATGGGTCAGTACATCGCCATGAATGACATTGGATTGTAAATCTTTTTCCCCAACCTGCCAGAGAGCTTCCCATGAGCCGAGATCACTCCACCCTGCTTTCAGGGGGATCATGGCACCCTTTTGGGTTTTCTCCATAACGGCATAGTCTATGGAATCGGAAGGAGAGGCATGAAAGCTGGGCCCATCCAGGCGGATAAAATCCAGGTCCGTTGCGGCCTTTCTCCGGGCCGCTTCACAGTTGGAGAGTATTTCCGGAACCAGCGTGCGCAGTTCTTCCAGTATGGTGGATGCCTTGAAAAGAAACATGCCGGAATTCCAGAAGTAATTTCCTGAAGCCACATAGGAAGTGGCCGTTTCCAGATCCGGTTTTTCCACAAATCGTTCAATGGCAAAGGCACAGGAAGAAAGGGGGACTCCTTTCTGGATATAGCCATATCCTGTTTCCGGGCCATCGGGTACAATGCCAAAGGTGATGAGCCTGTCCTTTTCCGCCTCCCCTGCCCCTTCCCGGACAGCAGACAAAAATGCTTGCGTATCCGCAATGAAGTGATCGGCCGGAAGTACGAGAATCAGTGGGTCATTATGACGGGATGCGGCTTCCATGGCGCAGACGGCAATGGCTGGAGCCGTGTTGCGTCCTTCCGGTTCAAGCAGAATGGTTTCTGGACAGATATTGAGCTGACGCAGTTGTTCTGCAACCATAAAACGGTGATCATCATTGCATATGACAATGGGACTGACAGCTTCGGATAAATTGGCAAGGCGCAACGCGGTTTCCTGCAGCATGGTACGGGAGCTGTTCAGAGCAATGAGCTGTTTGGGGTAGAGCTGGCGGGAAAGGGGCCACAGCCTGGATCCGGATCCGCCTGCAAGGATAATAGGGACAATGACATTTTTTTTCATGAATGACTCCGGGATAAAAAATAAAACATCGAAACGCTAAGCCCTTTTCCTGCGGTTATCCCGTACAGGCCTGGAGGGCATCCTGAATTCTTCGGCAGTAAGTTTCTGCTTTGTCCCTGGTGGGAGCTTCCACCATTATCCGGCACATGGATTCCGTTCCCGAATAACGCACAAGGATACGGCCGGCTGTCCCTAGTGTTCTCCGCACAGCTTCCATCTCGTTTTGGACTGGAGCCAGCGTTTCCAAAGGGATTTTTTCTTTCACAGGCACATTGATCAGCACCTGCGGATAAAGGTTCATGCAGGAGGCCAGTTTTTCCAGAGGAGTCTTCAGACACAGCACGGCAAGTTTCACTGCCGCAAAAAGACCGTCTCCTGTACAGTGGGGGCCAAGAAAAATGATATGACCCGAATCTTCCCCACCAATGAGAGCCCGATGTTCCTGCATGCGTTCCAGTACCTGCCGATCGCCTACCCCTGTGATCTCATGCCGGATTCCTGCCTCTGCAAGGCTTTGACCAAGGCCGAGGTTACTCATGACCGTGCTGACCAGAACGGGAGGATGTAAAGTCCCCTCTTCCAAGGCGGCTCTGGCAAAAATGGCAAGGAGCGCATCACCGCTGATTTTGTGCCCGGAAGCATCTACGGCGATGAGCCGATCACCGTCGCCATCAAAAGCCAGACCCGCATGGGCTCCGACCTCACATACCCGATGGGAAAGCCTTTCCGTATGCTGTGACCCAACTCCTTCATTGATATTGTACCCATCGGGTTCTGCGCCCAGTACATGGATCTCTGCACCAAGGGCTTGAAAGACGGCCGGTGCAGCCCGGAACATGGCACCGTTGGATGTGTCCAGAACAAGACGCAAATCCTTGAGGGAGGCCTGGGTTCCGGCAGCACTCCGGATAACAAACTCCATGTAATCGCTAATACAATTGACGGGAAGAAGCTTTTGACCCATGGGGTAAGGCTCGGTTTCCACGGGGGTGTGCAGCCGGTCCGTAATCTCCCTTTCCTCCTTTTCGCTGAGCTTGAAGCCTCCTTTTCCGAAAAACTTGAGACCATTATCATGATAAGGATTATGGGATGCGGAAATAACCGCTCCTGCATGGGCATGCCCGGCACGGACGGCCAGAGCCACGGCAGGAGTAGGAAGGATGCCGTCATCGATAACATGCACCCCCGCTTCCATCAGGCCAGCGGCAAGGGATGCGGCAAGCATGTCTCCGGAGTAACGGGTATCACGGCCGATGATAACGACGGGGGATGATGAACCCGATATTCCTGATCGGGTTCGCAGCCAGCTTCCAAAAGCTTTTCCAAGCCCAAGAACACTACGGGCATCCATGGGAGGACAGCCAACACGGCCACGGATTCCGTCTGTGCCAAAAATGTTGTCCATTGTTTCTCCTTGAAAATCATTGGGCGGAGAGGATTTCCCATGCCCGTTGAAGCCGATCATCCACCAGAGACTGAAGCCATGATCTCCCCGCCTCCCTCCATTGATCATCCATGGAGGCAAGGGTGGAAAGATAGCTTTCTTTTACCTTCATTGTTTGTAAAAAATCCGCACGATGACGGATGATATTCCTACTTTCAGTTTCACGGGTATCCCGGCCAAGGAGAGCGCAGACAGTATCCGCTTTTTCCGACCAGACTCTGCCTATGCCCTTCTCTTCTCCGTGAAAAGCGGCAACCTTATTCCGCAATTGGATAAGACGCTTGATTCGTTCAGCAATGCCGGATTCTACCTGAAGAAGGAGGCCTTCATACAGTTCAAAGGGAAACGTTGAATCCAGAAATTGATGACGTACATGCCGGTACCATTCCCTGAGGGCGTGAAGATTGGCTATATAAGTGAAGTTATTTTGCAGAATTTTCTTCAGCCCAGGATACTTCCCCGGTACTCTTTCCACATTCCCTGCCTTGAGGCTGGAACCAAAAATCAACCGGTTTTCACGAAGTTCATCTTTACGCTGCAGGGTACCTGCTGCCACAACCGTACCAAAGGCCAGACGACATGGGCCTACCAGGCCACCTTGTCCTCCGAGAAAAACAGGAGGCTTGTTGAGCATGACGCCCGAAGGAACGTCCCCAATCAGGGAAGCCGTTGCCTTATCCTGATTGGGTGTAAAATTAAAATGAATGTAGCTGCTGCCCACCTCACTGTGATTGTCTGGCCCTGTACCGCCTGCCATGAGAATATCGCAGAAGTTTATCTGGCTTCCGAGGGTAACGTAGGGAAAAAGGATGGTCTGCTTCAATCCCACGCTATGGGCAATGGATGCCCTTTCCTCAAGGATTGTTCCTCCACGGACATGGCTTCCGGAACCTGCCTGCGCTCCCTCAAGAAAAACCGCCTCCTGAAAATAACCACCTTTCAGGTGTACATGGCAGCCAGTGCGGACATTGTGAAGGACCGTGCTCCCCTCCCCTCCCAGGCAGGACCCCCGAAGAATAAGTGTGTCAGAGCCAGAGATCCGTGTGCCCGGATGGAGAGTGACTCCGCTCTCGATACGTTTTTCGCGGATATCATCGGCAATGAAAACCTGTGAGGGATCGGGCATGCGAACTCCCTTTTCTAAAAGCCTTGCCTGAATACCTTGCATGCTGATAAACTCCAAATTTATGGAAAAATCTGTAGCAACCCGGCTCATGCGCTCAGCTGTAAGGCATGATCAGGATACCTACCCTTTCTTTTATTCATGGCTTCATATCATAAAGCAAAGCAGGACGCACACACCATGCCAATTTTCCATGATAAAAAATTAAAAAATCTTTCTTTGAAAATGAAGGAACCTGCCTTCCATCTGCGCAGTCTGCTGCAGGATAAGGAGCGTTGCGCTGCCTTATTCTATGAAGGCGGCGGACTGTATCTCGATCTTTGTCGTCAGAATATGAATTCAGAAGTCATGGTAACCCTGACGGAAAAAGCCAGAGAACGCGGTGTTCGTCAATCTTTTCAGGATATGATGGCAGGCCTCAAGGTGAATGCCAGTGAAAAAAGGGCGGTCCTGCATACCGCGGCAAGAAATCCCGGGGCTCCTGTCTGGGTGGATGGCAACGATGCTGCAGCCATGCTGGCAACAGTCCTTCGAAAGATTTTTGCCTTTGCGGATGCTGCTCACAACGGGGAAATCCTTGGTTCGGCTGGTAACCGGTTCTCCCATGTACTGGTTGTGGGTATTGGAGGTTCCCGCCTCGGAACGGAGGCCGTATATGAGGCTCTGAAAGCCCGCCACCCAGTTTGGCTGCCGCTGGTCTTTCTTTCCACCATAGATCCCAATGCCTTTTATCTGCAGACACGGGAACTGAATCCCAAAACAACCCTTGTTCTTGTTGTCTCCAAAAGCTTTACAACAAGAGAGGTTGCCATGAATCAGAAGATGGTCCGTAACTGGCTCAAAAACTCAGGGGTGGAGCCATCGGATCACATGATTCATGTCACGGCAAAGGGGAGCCCGGGTGATTGTAAACAGGATATATGCCGGGATGTCTTTCACATGTTCGAATTTATCGGAGGACGTTACAGTGCATCCTCAGCGGTGGGTACTCTTCCCCTGAGTCTTGCCTTTGGCAAGGACGTTGTGGAAAGATTTCTTGCCGGATGCAGGGAGATGGATGCTCATGCAGCACAGGCACCGGAAGAAAAAAATTTGCCACTTCTGGCTGCCTTATGCGATATCTGGAACGGTGAATATCTTGGATTTCCTGCCTTTGTTATGGTCCCCTATGCAGCCCCTTTGTTGTTTTTTTCTTTCCACATGCAACAGCTGTACATGGAAAGTCTGGGCAAAGGACAAACCCTTTCTGGTCAACCCATTCCGCCGGAAAAACAGGCCATGCTTTGCTTCGGGCATATTGGAACCGATGCCCAGCACTCATTTTTTCAAATGCTGCATCAGGGCAGAGGCGCTCCCGTTGAGTTTATCGGTGTGCTCAATTCACCCTTGGAGGCTTGTGCGGATGTTTCCGGACATGGGCTGACACCCCATGAAGAACTCTGGTCCAATCTGCTGGCACAGGCCGATGCTTTCGCTCTGGGTCGCAGAGAAGGAAGGCCTGAACAGCTTTGTCCCGGCAACAGACCCAGCAGCATTCTGACCCTCAGGGACCTGGATGCGAACCATATCGGCCGCCTTCTTGCCTATCTTGAAGCCCGGACAGTATATGTCGGATTGTTAAAAGATATCAACCCGTTTGATCAGTTCGGCGTAGAAAACGGAAAGACGCTGGCAGCCGATCTGCGTAAGCATTTTTCAGGTGAGGTCCCCTCCTCCGGGGAAAGGGTGGAGACCTACCTGAATGCCCTCAGACAGGGATTTTTCCGTGATCAGGAACCGAAACGATAAACAAGGCCTGCCCAGGTAAGGCCGGCTCCCAGAGCGGCCAGCAGAAGGGTATCCTTTTCCGGATTGAGTCGACCAAGCTCGATGGCTTCATCCATGGCAATGGGAATGCTTCCTGCGGTTGTGTTGCCGTAACGCATAATATTATGAAACATTTTTTCATCCGGCACATCAATGGCCCGCTGGTAAAACTGATTGATGCGAAGATTGGCCTGATGGGGAATGATAAGATCAATGTCGCTCAGGGTAAGACCGGCTTTGGCCAGAACTTCCTGCGTGACTTCCGGAAGGCGTTTAACGGCATGTTTGAATACGGTTTTTCCTTCCATGCTGGGATAGTGCCGCCCCTGTTCCAGCATTTCAACCGTAATGCGTTCTGTGTATCTTGATGCGGGAGCTTCCAGCATAAGGCTGGAGGCGTGCCTGCCCTGAGCATGCAGGGCGGTGGCCAGAATGCCGATTTCCTTATCCGTTTCTATGCCTTCCACGCAGGCAGCTCCGGCACCATCTCCAAAAAGAACCGCCACATCCCGGCCACGTGTTGTAATGTCAAGGCCTGAACTATGCACTTCCGCACCAACCACCAGCACACGTTTTGCCATACCGGCCTTGATATAGGCATCCGCTGTAGCCAGTCCATAGATGAAACCCGTACACTGCTGACGGATATCCAGTGCCGGTGTGGTCTCGAGCCCCAGTTTGTCCTGAAGAAGACAGCCTGATCCGGGAAAGAAAATATCCGGGCTTAAGGTGGCAAAGATAATAAGGTCAAGATCTTCGGCTTGCCAGCCAGCTCGGTTCAGTGCGATACGGGATGCCTCGAGACCCAGATCCGAAGCACCAACGCCCCCTTCTTCCGGAATCCAGTATCGTTGCTCAATGCCTGTGCGTTGCTGAATCCATTCGTCGGTTGTATCCATCAGGCGGGTAAGATCTTCGTTTGTTACAAGTCTGGGAGGAAGATAGCGGCCGGTACTTCGGATAAGACTGCGGATCATGGTATCTCCTTACGGTTCAGGTGATATGGTAGAAAATCTGGTGTGATTGTGCAGAATAAATGAAGACGCAGGCATGGGATGCTGCCGGAGAATCATTTTTGGCATGGCACCCGGAATGCAATCAGGACATATTCAGGCCATAAAATCAGGTGACAATTAATTTTCTGCCTGCAGTCTGGAATGGCCAGTATCCCGAAAGCCTGCACGGCAAGATAGCAAAAGCATTTTCAAATGAGAAGGAAAAGCTTGGCAGAAAAACCTGCCTTTCCCCTGAAATAGACATGTCGGTGCATGGCAAGAGGGGCTAGCCTGTGATAGGCTTGTATGATAGATGTTCATAAAGGGTTTGACTGCTGAAACTGAAAAGGGGGTAACATTGGAAGAAAAAGAAACCATGCAGGAACTTTCAGAATCACTCGTTGCCTATGCCACTCATAGTAAGGATATCCTTCCCTTCGTGGAAGCGCTTCCTGAAGAAAGTCGCATTGCCAGACCCACCATGGAATATGAGATGCGCATGCTGAAAATTCTTTCCGTCGGTTGGGGACTTGCCTTTATTTTGTCGGATCACCCCGCAAGAATAGAACTGAGCGAAGCTTTCTGGCACCGTATTTCATCATTGTCAAAGGAAATCGATGAAATTTGCAAGGCTTCCGGCACGGAAATTGATTATTTTGCCGCCCTGAGAAAACGTCTGGATATATACGTCAGCGCTCTTTCCGGTGCAAAGGATCCGGGAGATCCAGGTATAGAGGTGGGAAGCTGCTATGCTGAACTCTGTGGCGATGCAGAGGACACCTATGCCCTGGTAGCCGGCCGGCGTGTGTTTACGGGAGTTCTCTCCAGTCTGCACGAATACCTGAAAGACAGTCTCAATCCCGCGCAGCCAGCCTGAGCTATTCCTTCCTTTACGGACAGATGGGATCAGGAAGACACTCCCTTGCCGGAGCATATCCGGCCATAAATGCGCTTTTCAGGGATGGAAAAGTAACCCGGTTTGCCGTGTTGATTTTTCGGGCATAGCTGCAGTCTGATTGGTGAAACCGATAGGAACGGCGGTTCCCGGTCAGGCTGTGGCTTTTATCAGGAAGCAGGGACCAGATCCCCTCCCCCATACGGATGGCTTCCTGCTGTAATTGTAACCATGCCTCTGTGTTCTGATCCGGTTTTCCGTGGATATACACCCATGCCATTCCCATGCGAATCATTTCTGTGGAAATACAGGTCCCATCCTGAAGGAACAGGGAACCGAGTACACGGCCATATCGGTCCATGCCACTGGATTTCATGAAAAGCCTGCTGCCACCGATAAGATCCCGGAGGGAATCACGTGACATGATGCCACCGCAATTGTCCGGCCGATCTCCATGACCTATTTCAGGGGCGTCCATACCGGGGAACCGAACCCATCGACCATCTTTCAGCCGGATGGTGTCCCCATCCGGGATGAAAGATACGTTGACCTCTTCCATATCAGCAGAAGCAACCCCGACAAAAAAACAAGCACCCGACAGCAGCAAAAGAAAGAATATCTTAATCAGAATAAATTTCAGGCTTATTTCCTTCTGGAAAAATCAAAATTATCTGTATCATATTTTTATGGCTCCGGCATGCTTTCCGCCAATGTAAAAATCAGAGAAACGCCAGATAGGGACCAAGGGCGTCCGTATGTTCCTGCGAGACAAAGGCCATGCCTACGTACTGACTACGGACATTTTTAACGAGAGCCTCTCTTCGAATCAGGGGAAAGCTGCCTTTGTCCAGGCGAAATTCCAGTTCAACCCTCTCACCCGGATAAAAGACATGCAAAACCATCGACTGTATCTGAAGGCCAGTACGTGAGATGTCCACAACAATCATGTCACCCTCGCGGGGAGTGCGGCCGCTTATCCTGTACCGACCGGCACAAGCTGTTGGTTTCCGGATAAAGCGCCTGCGCTCAAGTAGTACCCGGTAGGTATGACGACATTCCCTACAGGTACAACGTATGCGGACAGCGCTTTCAATCTGCAGGAATCGCAATACATCCCGGCAGGTGGAAAAGCCGCAGGCCGGGCAGATGAATGTAGCATGGTGACCGGTCACGAAAATTGTTTCCACCGCAGACTCCTTTATCCGGCGGCACTCAGCTTACACAGACACGCCGCACCTCTTCGATATCTGTGACTCCTTGAAAGGCTTTCACAAGTCCGTCCTGAACAAGGGTGTCCATTCCCTCTTCAGCTCCCTGCTTAAAAATTTCCTCTGTGGGAGCTGCTTTTTTGATCAGTTGCTTGATCGGAGCGCTTCCCAAAAGGAGCTCGTGGATACCAAGGCGGCCCCGGTATCCTGTATTGTTACATTCCGGGCAGCCTTTGGGTCTGTAGAGAGTCAGTTCATCACTGTACACAATGCCTACTTCATCCATAGCCCTGCCGTACAGTCGGGTAATTTCATCAAACATCTCTTTTGTGGGATGGAAGGCTTCTTTGCAGTCCTTGCACAAACGACGAACAAGGCGCTGAGCCATAACCCCCAGGAAGGCATCCGAGAAGTTCAGTGGGTTAAGGCCCATATCCAGAAGACGCGTGATGGTTTCCGGAGCACTGTTGGTATGAAGCGTTGAGAAAACAAGATGGCCCGTAAGGGAGGCTTCAATTCCGATGGCTGCGGTTTCGTGATCCCTCATTTCACCAATCATAATGACGTCCGGATCCGCGCGGAGGAATGCCCGCATGACTCTAGCAAAATCGAGTCCGATTTTTGCCTGGCATTCCACCTGGCGAAGGCCCTCCTGAGAAATTTCTACAGGATCTTCTGCTGTCCAGATCTTAATTCCGGGCTTATTGATTTCACCCAATGCGGCATGCAGTGTTGTGGTTTTACCACTGCCTGTCGGCCCTACCACAAGCACGAGGCCATAGGGCTGACGGATGATTTTCTGCAGACAGCTGAGATTTCGTTCACTCATACCCATTTTCGTAAGGGGCATGGCTCCGGATTCCGCCAGAATACGAAGAACGGCATCTTCAAAACCACCTGCCGTTGGCAGAGTGGCCACACGAAGTTCAAAGGGCTGAATTCCCTTTCGTCTGAACTTAATCTTACCGTCCTGAGGCATCCTTCTTTCAGCAATGTCCAGTTTGGCCATAATTTTAATTCTGGAAATCAGCGGGCGGGCGCTCTGGTTGGGAATCTGCAGAATTTCCTGGCAGACTCCGTCTATACGGTAGCGGATGCGGGTTTTTTTGGTTACGGGTGAAGGCTCGATATGAATATCCGAGGCACCTTTCCGGTAGGCAGTGATCAGAATCTGATCCACCATGCGGACAATCTGACCAGATTCTTCTTCTCCGGAATCGTGGGAGGTATTTTCATCATCATCATCAAAATCTTCAAAGGATACATCGGGAAGCATGTCAAAACCATCAGGAAGAGAGATACTGCCATCCTGATCTTCTTCTGTCTCATGGCGTTCATCATAAAAAAGATTAATAAAGGCTTCAATATCTTCTTTGAAGCCTACAAACAGCCTCAGATTGTTGGTTTTAAGAAGGGTCTGTGCCTGATCTGTCTTGATAATGTTTTTAGGATCATCGATCAGAATATCTACGGAATTCAGATCCCATGAAAGAGGAACCCACTTGTTTTCATAGAGAAAACTTTTTTTAAGCTTCTGAACAAGTTCGTAAGGAGCCGGAAATTTCGGATCGAAATTCTTAAAGGGAACATCGTAAAAAAGTTTGAGGGATTCAGCAATTTTTTCCCGGGGAATACGGTATTCTTCAATGAGAACCGTCTCCACACTTTTTTTGGATTTTTTGGCCTGAGCCAGGGCTTTCTGGAGCTGCTCAGGATTTACCATCTTGTTTTCGAGCAGATATGCATAGCGGGAATTGTAGCGCTGGGAAATGTTAAATTTGGCCAGTTCAATTTGAAGGCCCGGATACTGTGGGTTATCCTGCTTGATGTGAACAAAAAACTCTTCTGCCGCATCCAACTGTTGCCGTTTGATCAAGTCTTTGCCACATGTAAAAAGCAGCTCCTGACTTTGTTTGCCAGAAAGTTTCGTATCCTTCAGAAAAAGTATAAACGGCTCCAGTATACGTCCTCCTGGATGGGCGGCCAACAGGCAGTCCAGTATTAACTTAGCCGTTTCCTGAATGGGGGTGTCCTTTCCCATCAGCTTCACATATTCACCGAGGGCCTCCTGATAAAGCCCCAGTTCGGAGAAAGCCTTTCCGCTTTCCAGAATATCCGATGGCTTTTCCTTGCTTCCCCATGCACTCCGGATACAGTCCAGGTCTCTGGAGGAAAGTACCTGACGGTCAATACTTTCCATTTCTTTAATCTTTTTTTCAATTTCCCGGATCCGTTCAGCAATGCCCTCAGCACTGTCCGCATCCAAAGAAGTGTCTGCCAGCAACTTTTCGTAGAGCTGGGTAGCCTCCGTGTACAGCCCGTGGCGGTAATATTCTTCTGCTTCACGAATACGGATTTCTATACTGGAAAGTTCCTGCTGGTTCAGACTCATTCTCTCATCCTTTTATAAGAAACATCAAAAATCAAAGGCTTTGAAAAAACTGGATGTTTTTTTAGTCTTTTTGACTTTTCTGAGTTTGGGTATCAGGGTGTCGGAAACTAGACGAACCATATCTGTGGAGGCACTACGATTCATGATAACCGTCAGATAATTGGGGCTTATGTTACGGATCAGAATCTTTTTGGCATCAAAAAACAATTCTATCTCATGCATGCCATCAAAGCTCTGGATCATTTTGGCTATATCACCCGGGTTGGGAAAGTGAGACTGCCAGTTTTTCTGATCCATGTGAGCCTGGATTGAAGACGCAAAGGACCAGGACAGCAGCTCTCCTTCCGGCGAAAAAAGCAGGCTTCCCTCCACACCTTCCAGGGATAAAATTTCTGAAAAAAGGGTCATGGTTTTCTCTCAATATGAATTACAGATAAAGCAAACACTTTTTTTTTTAAAAAAAAATCATGCAGAATATTCTCTTTCAGAGAACCCCTCCGCTAGTGCGGAAAGATGGCTTTTTTGCCAGAAGGCTCACAAGGTGTTCCCGTTTACAGGCCGGTCGTACGGCTATTACCGTGGCCTCTTCATCCGGAAGCGCAAGAAACTCCGATGCATCTTCCGTGTTAACGTAACAGGCCTCCAGTTTTCCGGCATCGAAGGCTGCGCCAATCAGGCTGGCATAGTTCAAAAGTTCCTTCCACGAAGCATCTTGATATACCCCCTGAATCCCCAGTGAGCGATCATGTTGGGATTGGGATTGAAGCCATTGCTGAAGGGAATCAATGGTGGATGGGGTAGAAGGAGCATGATTTTCGCTCTTATCCGTACTGGCAGGCAGGACGGTCTGTGCCGCAGGCTGGAGTTCCTGAGGGCCTTCTTCATCCTTGAGACGCATAGCCTCCATGAGCATGCCCTGAAGATCGGCTTGGATAGTCTCCGAAGGTGCACGGCAATGATTTTCAATCATAAGGGATACGGGTTGCCACCCCAGTATGGTGTAGGCTGCGCTGATACCATCACTTTTTTTGGGACCGGGAATTCGTGCATGGATTATATTCCCGCTGCTGAAAAAAAGAATGCCATAGCCTTTGGAAGGAGGGTGCAACACCCGCAGAGTACAGGTTTTCTGCTCCATTTCGATCATCTGGGCAAATGTATCCAGGGAGGCCCCATTCAGAGCCCCGCCTTCCTGTATGCGTTGCAGTGTTTTACCCAGAGCGGAAAGAAACAGTCTCTCGTCAACGGGTTTGGGAAGAAATTCTTCCGCCCCTTTCCGCAAAAGAATCTCCCTTGTTTTGGGCTTGCCATGGGCAGAAATAACAATGGCTGGAACCTCGGAACATTCTTTGTTTACCCAGTCAAGAAGACCAAATCCATCAATATCGGGCAAAATCAGCTCTGTTATTAAAAGGACAACAGCCTTGCTCCGGAGATAATCCATGGCCTCCATACCAGTGGCGGCGTGAAGGCACTCAAAGTTATTCCCCTGACTGTCAATCCACCCGGAGATACGCTGTGCCATCATTTTATCCGGATCGGCTATCAAAACATGCAGCTGCATTGAACCTCCAGCAGTCTTCCGGCCCAAAGGGCAATAAGGAGAGTTCCTTCCCTTGGGTTTATGACCCCATGGGTATTATGAAAAACGAATCTGTAAATCATGGAGCCGTTTTTCATGCTCATCTTTCCACTGCTCAAAAATGGGTGAAAAATGATTCTCCAGTCCGGATTCCTCCAGCATGGACAGAACAGCCCGGCAGACGCCTTCCGTAACTTGTGCATCACCGGCTTTGCCTTCAAAAGAGAGAATTCCATCCCGGTAGTCCAGCTCGGCAACAAAAGGATCAAGAAAATCATAGGTTTCTGCCCATTGTACACAGGCCTTTCGGAACCGTATATCAAAGGTGATTCTATCTTTTTTCATATTGTGAAAGTACTGTTCCGTTCTCACAATGAGCTTCTGAAGCATCTCAATCGTTTCAGCGGAAACAGGCGCTTTCTGTGTGCTGTTTTCTCCTGTTACATTCTGTGATAAACCCCAGAATGTAGTTTCAACACGGGATGATGTTTCAAATCTTTGAATGAAATCAGGCATTTCCTCTGGTTCCATCCAAGGGGCCTTTTCGCCGGGAAGACGGAAACCATAGATACGTTTTCCCTGAAAAAAGGCCCACCCAAGCTGACGTTTTTTATCACCCTGCAAGCGCAAATAACCGGTAAAAGGACGGTTTTCATGCTCCTTGTCGAGCAGTGGCAGGAGTTGATTGCAGGTTAAAATAACTGGTTTTGCCATGGGAACTACATGGATAAGAGAAACCCAATACGAGAGGGCATCCGGCTGAATACCGTAGACAGAGACCCTGAAATTTTTTTCCGGCATGGATTTCATAAGAAGGTCTGTAGCGGAAGTTCCGGTAGAACGTCCTTTTTTATCTTCAAATACGGCATTTACAAGCCGTTGTTTGTCAAAATACAGAAGTGCTTCGGCAGAAGCTGACCTGCCATGAATACAACCACAACCAGCCACTCCCTGATAGTGCTCTACCAGCCTTTGTAAAGAAAGATAAAAACTGCTCATACCCGTTATCAGCGGGGTATCGTTGGGAAAAAGAAGTTCAGCCATCCTGCCTGCTCCAGAGAATCAAAAATAAGGACGTTATCGTCTTCGTCGTAGACGTTCAATTGACAGTTTTAAGCTGTCCTGCATTCGGGAAATGGCATCCGCAAGGTTGCCGATTTCATCATTGGAACGAACCTGGATTTCCATATCAAGCTCACCCACACTGATCCTGTCGGCTGCATCGGTCAGATATTTGATGCTGCGGGTAATTCGGTAGCCGTAAACAGAAATGGAAAGACCTATAATCACAAGGGATACGGCGAGGATAATCAGCGTAACGTTACGTGTATGAAGCGCCATGGCATTGGCTTCTGTTTCCAGTACCCGCACGGGCTCCGTAAAGTCGTCGATATAGGCCGTTGCCATAATGTGGTACCGGGTACCCTCCACTGGGCTGATAACAGCAAATTTCTGCCGGAGCTGACCGTCCCTTTCCACCCATGTGTAATATCCCCTTGCTTCCCGCAACCTTGTGGCATCCTCGATAATTCTTCTGAATTCAGGATAGTACTGAGGCCCCAGTGCCTGCTGCAGACTGTCAAGAACCGGTACGCCGATGATGCGGGCATCGGGATGGGCCCAGATACGAAAGGCCTGGTCACTTTGATCCGGTGCTGGACGTTCAAACAGAACCGTGTAACCGGAATCCGCAACACGCTGCACGGCAATGCGGCTGAATTCAGGATCATAATTGAAATCCATTTTTCCCAGCTCAGGGTGGCTGCGCAGGAAAATATTCGACTGAAGGGCAACGGAACGGGCTTTTTCCGCAATGATTTCTTCGGCCATACTCTGTACAACATGGGTACTTTCCGTTGTTATACGTGCGGAAAGATCATTGAGTTGGTTTTGGGAAAACAAGCCGGAAATTGTCATCAGAAAAAGGGGGACAAGCAGAAAGAGAAAAAACATTTTTGCCCTGAGCCCGAAGCCTTTGCGCCGGTCCGCGTCTTCAACAATCGCTTTTTTAGAGACTTTTTTTCTCGATTCCTTCCGAGGCTCGTCAAAGGATGTCATTTCAGCCTTTTCCTTTGCTTCGTACTTGGCGGGAACACTCTTCGGGGGGGGGGCTGCGACCAGCTGTTCCCTCGTCACAAGCATAACATGACCACACTCCCGGCATCGGGTTCTGGCCTCATCTCCGGCAAGCTTTTCTTTAAGCTTTTCCGGATCCAGATGATAAATTTTACCACATTCTTCGCAGATTAGAGTTGTCATGCTATCTCCTCCGGAGGCCTTAGCGCGGCAGGTCTTTTAAAAGCTGAATCATGGCCTGCTGAAAGGTCATGCGTTTTGCTTCCCTGGGAATCTGGCGGGCAAGCAGGTTAATCAGCTCAGGTGCCCGGTCGATGGGAAATTTTTTCCAGGTTTCATCCATCAGTTCGATTTCATCTTCTATCATTACGGAGGCAATGGGGCCGATGGCCAGAGCCAGATGTTCTTCAAGGAAATCCATGAAAGAGGATGAAGAGTTACTTCTTGTTTCTGTTGCAGGGGATTCTACGGGAGCGGATCGAGGAGCAGGCTCGCTGGCCACGGTAAACGAGTAACCCGCAAGGCTTTGCCTATGCAAAGTAGGAGGGTTTTTTTCTGCGACTTCAGCCACATCGGCATCCAGAAGTCGCTGGATGACTTCACGGATAAGGTTCGGTGGCATGCCGGTATGGGCAGTGATATCCGCAAGGCTCCGCTTACCGTCAATGGCCGTAAAGACCTTGAGCATATCCCTGTCCATGGAAAATTCACGGTCATTCCCGTCGTCTTTCTGTCTGAGAATAACTGCGGATGGGTTTCCTGAAAAAGTTGCCATGTCTGTCCCTTATATGAAACGTTCCCGTTACGGAAAGAGCCTGCAAACTTCCATGGCCCGACATTCTGCTGCTCTGTTTGTGCTCAAGTAAAAAGTAAATGTCAGGAATTTTGAGTACGGTGGATCTCATCCAGCAGATCTTTGCGGAAAGACTCCAGCTCTTTACGCACAATACTTCGTATGAGATTGACAAGCTCCCGGTTTCTTGGGGCTGGCATCTTATCCGTAGATTTTTTACCAGCGATCTGTTCCTTGAAAGCCTTGAACCGTTCATAGGCTTGATTGAAATAATTTTTTTTCTCGTTATCTGACAGTGTAGGCTGCAAATCGAGAAACAGACCGGCACCGGATTGTATTTCCTGAAGTATTCTCAAGGTATCCTGGTGGGCATGAACCTTGTTGCGTTTCAGGTACAAACTGACCGACTCCAGAAGCCTGAAAAAGTTGAGCAGGGCTTTATCGTCCTGCGCAGCTTTTTGTAAGCGTTTGATTTCTGTAAGGTACTGAGCCATAACACTGTCATCTATTTCCCATTCCATGGAAAGTAAAAGAGCATTCAGACCCCGTAGTGTTTCCCCTCCCGGCTGCGGTTCTTCACCCTGCCTTTCCGGATGACTGCGAGGTATATCTTTTTTTTCTCTGGGTTTCGGATCCGGTTGAGAAGCAAGAAAACTTTCCGGATTTTCAAGGCTGTCCTCATCAAAGAGGTCGTCAAGACGTTTGTCCAGCTCCACCCCCAGGGTATCCTCTTTATCCGTCACTTATTTTTCCTCCAGCTTTTTTTTAAGGGATCCAATCGTTATAGAGATAATTTTTTTCATGGTTAAAGCCACATTATCTCCTGTGATTGCGCTGGCTTCGATGTAGGGAGCATTGAGCGTTGAGTTGAGATCCTGCTGCATGGTTTCAAGGGGCAGAAGAGAGATGTTGTGCGAAGCAAGGTCTCGTTTATTATACTGGAATACCAGTGGAATTCTGGCAAGATCTTTATTGAAGGAACGAAGGTTCTCTTCGAGATTCTGCAGGGAGCGGATATTCATATCCCGTCTCAGCCCCATGGAATCTGCAACAAAAACAATACCGTCCACACCGCGAAGGACAAGTTTGCGGGTGGCATTGTACTTTACCTGACCCGGCACGGTGTAGAACTGTATTTTAATGTTATAGTCATTAATAGTACCGATATCGAGGGGAAGAAAATCAAAGAAAAGCGTTCGGTCACCATAGGTTTTAACCGTAACCATTTCCGATTTGATACGGGCCTTGAATTTCTGATTAATGTATTCGAGATTCGTTGTTTTTCCACCTCGGCCGGGTCCGTAATATACAATTTTAACCTGGACTTCTTTTTTTTTGGGATTAATCAGCGCCAAAATAAGCCTCCGACTTTTTCTATCCGAAAAGGGATTCGATTTTTCTCACGGCTTCACTCACTTTCAGCCGAAGAAAGCCCAGTGAGACTTCTTTACCGAAAATGGAAAGAAGAAGCAGGTCGTCGGTTACTTTGCTGAAGTGGATGCTGTCTGTCTCCCCTTTGTGAAAAAGGAGGGAAAATTCCTGTTCTCCTATCAGGTTGGCCATGGCGCTGACAGCACCGAAGTTCCCTGCTGCAAGGGCGGCCAGGGAGTAAACGTCATGCTGGGTATTCCCATTGTCCAGATTGACAATGACGTTGCCGGCAAGATCCAGCAGAATCACGTTGCTTACACCGAGATCGATCAGTTCTTCATCCAGAATCTTTTCAATCTTTTCAAGCTGATGCTTGTCCAAATCTAAGGTAAAGTCCATAGTCCCTTCCTCAAATGGTACTTTGGGTCATAAGTGTCAATGCAGATTCTGATAAGCCAGAATCCAGAAATTCATGTTGCAACGAAACCATTGTAACATTCTCCCTGCCAGGTTCTGGAGTCTGTTCAGGTTCTGCTCGTTCAGCATAAATCAGGCATTGAAGTCTATCCAGTGTGTATCCTTGCCCATTGTTGGGTTGAGGATTTTTTTTACTCTGTGGCGTTTTGTGTCATGTTTTGCGGCAGTCAGGAAGATGGGTTTCATCTTTAGACCGGGAATATAACCTAAAAGATCTGTGGAAGCAAACCTTAAGTTTTCACATATATCCATATAAAAAATTATAGTAGAATAGGGTTTGATTCAGGAGATGTTCGTTTCCTTGACAAGAGCGGCAGCCTGGTCGTATGTAGTTTGGATAATCTGTCCTTTCGAAAAATAAAGAACGGTGAGGAAATGATTTTACAAAAAATGAGAAGCTGGAAAAAAAATGCCTTCGTTTTAGTTTGCTCCCTTTTTTGTGTGGCATCATCCGGACTGGTCCGGGCCGATGACAATCCGGAGCTTATCATTGGCCTGAGCCTGCCCTTGAGTGGTCAGGGTGCCGTGCATGCACGCAAGTGGCTCCACGGAATACAGGCTGCTGTGGAAAATGTGAACAGCGAAGGGGGAGTTCATGGACACATACTGCGTGTTCTTCCTCTGGATGACGGTGGTGCAGCGGTTCGTCGCTCCGAAAACCTCCTGACACTTACGGAACAGGAAGAAGTATTTGCTCTGGTGGGGGCCTACGGTGCCGATGGCGCAGCCGATGCCCTTTTACGGGCCGAAGAAAGCGGTGTGCTGCTGTTCGGAAGCAATAGCGGCTTACAGTCTCTGACAAACCCTGTAAAAAGCAACGTCTTTAATCTCAGGCCGGACACAGAAACAGAAATGCGCATACTGGTGGACCGTTTTATAAACGAAACCGGCAGGAGCAAAATAGCCGTCTTCCATACGGAAAACACCTATGGAGAAGAAGCAGAATTAGGAGTCCGCAAAGCCCTTGAGCAGAAAGGGCTGGAGCCGCAAGCTGTCTTTTCGGTACCTGCAGCCAGTGCTGTTCCTGCCATAGCACCCGCTGTTGCGGCTATGATGGAAAGCTGGCCCGATGCTGTGATCATAGCGGCGGATAAGGACACCACAGCTGCTTTTGTTCGCCTTGTAAGAGAGCACACAGGAGAAACGGTTCTGATTGTTGCCGCACAGGATGACCCCATAGAGCTGGCGTCCATACTGATGAACCGGGGGCTAGGTGTTGTGATCAGCGAGACGGTACCCTTTCCATTTTACAGGCGAATCCCCGTAGTCAGTGCCTATGCGTCGGCCGTTGAAATTTTCAAACAGGATGATCCATCTATTGAAATGAGCTTTCCTGGTTTTGAAGGTTACCTGAATGCCAGGGTTTTTATTCATATTCTGCAGCAGAGTCCTGCCCTCACAACAGAGGCTTTTATTACCACAGCATCCAAGCAGACGGAAACGGACCTTGGTGGTTTCCGCTTTACCTTTTCCGATCAGAGACGCATCGGATCCGGCCAGGTCTATCTGACACAGATTGCACCCGGCGGCTTTGTAACGCCTATCCGGACATTTTCGGAAATGTATGAATTTCATCCATAACAATCTGTCGGTCTTTTTTGCCTGAAAAAGGTATGGGTAAGGGAATTTGGCAGCACGTATCCGTGCCTTCATTCTTATACTGGTTCAGCTTCTTCAGTAATGTACCTGATTTTTTGAACAGACCTGAAAAAAACAGGTTTGTTGAGTGAGTTCCGATTGTAATTTGTAACGGTAAAAACAGCAGGACCGCAGCCTGTTCAGGCTGCGGTCCTGCTGTTTTTACGATCAGATCAGACCTGTCTGTACGGTTTCCATCTTTTAAGGCCGGATTACAAGGCGAAAACCGATGTTGGCATAGGCGGCGGAGGGTTCTGCCGTGTGACGGTTAGCAATGCGCGCAGCATCCATATCCGTATCCCACCCACCTCCTCTGATAATTTTTCTCTGACCTGTGGCTGGACCGGAAGGGTCTGAAGATTCCCCATCGCCGGAGGGATAGTCCGCATACCAGTCACGGCACCACTCCCATACATTGCCATGCATATCCCGAAGGCCCCAGTCATTGGGAGCCAGGGCTCCTACGGGCATGGGCTGTTGACGATAGCTGCCGGCCGGACAACCTGACCGGAATGAATTGGCAGCAAAATTTGCCTGTTCCTGAGTCAGGCAGTCCCCATAGGCATAGGTTGTCTGACTGCCAGCTCTTGCTGCATACTCCCACTCCGCTTCGGTGGGAAGGTCATAGAAAAGTCCCTCTTCTTGGCGCATCCACTGTACAAAAGCCTTTGCATCATTGTAGGAAACGGCACTTACGGGAAAAGAATCCTCAATGGCATATCCTGGCTGCTTCCAGTTGTACGCAGGATCGCGGACCCAGCGGAATCCGTTTTCCAGGGCAAAAGCTCCTGGGCCCGTTTCTGCCTCCGTCCTGTATCCTGTAGCCGTGATGAAGCGTTTCCACTGCCCGATGGTAACTTCTTGTTCCTGCATAAAAAAAGGTTTTGTGATGAGTACCTGATGTTGTGCTTCATCTGCCTTTCTCCGGGTTTCTCCCCCGGAACTACCCATGGTGAAACGACCACTTTCTATCCTCAGGAACCTCATCTGAAGTTCGTTTTCAAAAGAAGGCAAAAGAGTCAGTTCCACGTGAATGTTCTTTTTTTCACCGGCCCGGATGCTGATATTTTTTTCCAAGGTTTCATGGAGAGGCGCTTGGAAGCGAAGTGCATGAATGCCCGGGGCCAGTGGCAGCTCCGGCCTGTAGCCATGATCCTTATCCATAAATTCAATATGTGTATTTTCTGGCAATGTTCGAATCAAAAGAAAACCTTTTTCTGGTCTTCTGGCAGAGAGGAACAGGGAGAGCTCCCTGGATTCCCCGGAAGACAGCAAAATTTCTTCGCTGAAATCCTCATAGCCCGAAGCACTGGCCTCCACACGATAGCGCCCTGCATCCAGTCCTGTTATCTGCAGCGGTCCGGCTCCACGATCCTGCCCGTTGATTCGTATCCGGGCTTCTTCAACATTCGTTCGTATTCCAAGGTGTGCAGCAGGTTCTTTTTCCGGCGTGTGCACCTCCGGGACAGACTTTTCACGGATTGCGGTGCTGAAAACAGGATCTCCGGTAAAGGGCTGACCTGTTGTAAGATTACGATATTCCAGTCTGCCACCGAGCCCCTCCGCTTCCTGTGAAAGAGCGGTGAAAATTTCGTATCCGCTGAAGCTGGCCCCTTTCGATGACAGTACATGGAAAAGGGATGACACCAGAAGACCTGTCGGGCCTTCGGAAATAATGGCATTGCCTGATGACCTGTACAGAACCGTATGGGCAAACCCACCGGAATCTTTATTCGAGAGTTGTGCACTTTCCTGGGTGACAGGGTCACCGCAGGCTGATTCGGGAAAAACTGTGTCAGAAATCAGAAAGATGCGTCTGGCAGCGGCCTGACGCAAAATTCGCTGTACGGATCCGATGTCCACCCAGGTCTGTGAGTCTGAATGAACGGCATCCGTTCCCAGCCACCATCCGTATCCATAAAGAGTTTCGACTTCCGCAGCGCCCGCGTAATAAATCAGAAGTGCATCTTCTGGGGCCGTATTTCTGGCAGCGGATTCAAGAGCAGTCATGATGGCTTGTTTTGAGGCAGAAGAGCCGGAAATTTTTGTAACCTGAAACCCGAGTTTTTTTTCAAGAAAAGCGGCCATGGCGTCTGCATCGGCTTTGGCTGTGACCGGCGCTTGAATATCTTCATCCGTATACGTATGGACCCCAATAATCAAGGCCCTGTTCTCAGCTGCAAAAACAACAGTAACTGTCATTATCAGCAGCAGACCGCTGAGTATCGGTATAAGCTGACGGCAGAATGCCATAGCAGGTATTCTGGCTGAATATGATTGCAATTTCATCATGATGTCCCCTCACTTTTTCTACCGCATCCGACACGGATTGCCGGAGCCGAAATGTAAAAAGGCACAACCCTTTTTGGGTGCAGGGTTCGTGTCTCCCTCATTCCGTAAAATGGGGGTTTTCATCCATCACAGACCGGTTTTGCCCCCCGCTTATGATGGCGTTTTTTCCGCCAGCTCTGTTTTTTCGTCCTCCGACAGTGGCAGAAAAATCACCATCCGCACGGTTCTCTTCACCGCCAATGGCCAGAGCGGCCTGGCCGGAAACGGTGTTGTCTTTGCCTGAAACCGCAGCACCATATACACCTGTCACCTTATGCCCGCTTCCGGATATAAGACTTCCATATCCACTGCAGCTGTGATTATCACCCACCAGCATATTGTGGGATCCCGTAACATTCTGAAGCTTTGAGTAGCCAATTACAAGGTTGCCGGTTCCATTGGTGCTGGCTGTTTTACCCTCACCATTTACCAGAATAAGATTGATACCTTCCAGCTGAAGATTGGATCCTGTGCGCTGTACGCCTTCCAGAAGCCTTGTCAGGTGAGCCACCTGGGCTTCAAGGGTGGCAATTCTCTGATGAAGATGAACACCTTCCCCGCCAGCAGCCACCACACCACCCACCAGAAGAGGCTGAACCAGACTGATGTCGGCTTTATTTTCAAGGGCAGCGGTCAGCTCAGACCGCCTCACCAGTGAAGAATCAATGCGCTCTGCGGGGAGAACACCGCTAAGGTTGGCAAGGTCGTGGGTATGATTTCTGTCCGCTTTTTCTGAAAGCATCTGCTTCCATCTCCGCTGCGTAAAGACAGGCACACAGTCCGTAATCCCCATTTCCCGAAAATAACCACATATCCCTGCATCATCGATACGTTCATAGGTGGCAATATCCGTAGGGCCCACGAAAAAGAGATAGGGAAAGTTTCTCGGAATGATAAGGCTGGAAGCACCCCGCTCAAAAAGAACCATGGCAATGGCGGGAGTATCCGGAGAAATGGTTGCCTTATAAGCAACGGCCGCATACTTGTCGCTAAGGTCAAAAAAATCCCGTATGCCCTTTACTGTCACATCCCTTCCCCGTCGGGACTGACGTTGTACCACCTGCTGTCTCGCCTGAGCCAGTGCCTGCATAACGGATTCCGTGTCTTCCAGTTCCAGCAGTACGGACACTTCGCGTTCGGACTGTACGGAGGTTGCTCCGGCCGGTGTGCCCGCTACGGCCCATGCGAAAACCCAAAGGCCAACCATGGTGAAAAATGCCCTGCGTCTCATATTCCCCCCGTATGGATAAAGGCCATGCCCTGCCTGCAAGGGGCAGAGCATGACATGTTCTGCATGGATAAGCTTTCTAGAAATCAGAAACTTACGGTCATCTTGGCAGCAAAGAGGAACCAGTTTTCGGAAGTGTTCAGGATATTGTTTTCTGAGTTGATGTCCTTCATCAGAATGGCGGCACCGTTCATGGCATGGCCTTCCAGCTTGAACACCCAGTTGGGGGTGAGATCAAAGCGTGCGGTGAGGGCCAGATCCTTCAGCCAGGCGTCGTGGTCCTTATAGCCTGCAGCAATACGATTTTGATCGGTTTTGTTTTTATTACCGTCCCTGTCATCCTTGTCCGCATAGTATTCCGAATAGGAAAGACCCATTTCCAGCCAGTCCGTAAAGCGGTAGCCCATGGCTGCATAGTAGCCTTCGGTATTCAGTGTATTTGTTTGATTTACCAGGTTATTTGAGAATTCATACCGGTTGCCCATGTATTCTGCCGCAAAGGTGAAGGAGCCAAAGATATACTCAAGAGATGCTGTATAGGCTTTGGATATTGTATTGGCACGAAAATCTAATATTTGACCGCTACCGCCAAGGTATAAATCAGCATCCGTATCAAATTCAACTATCCAGCCAGTTGTGCTCAGCCGAAGACCATTCACAGGGGTGGACCAGACAAGGCCACCGGCATAGCTGTGTTTTGTGTGAGTGGACCTGGGGTCAGCGCGGTTACCCTCAAGCTTGGCCTGGTCTTTCAGTGTCGCCACGACCCCGCCGTCAGTGGGAAAATCAGCCTCTCCACCCTGAAACTGATAGGTAAGGGAGCCGGCATTGCCCATATAGATATCCCCGTACACCTCGGCACCGGTAATGGATGAAACCGTATCCCTCCAGGCCTCGTTGTATACACTCTGGGGAAGGAAAATGCTGGTACGGAGCATGTCGATGTCACGGGTGGTATTGTAAAGGCCGTGGACCATTTTCATTTTACCAACACGAAGGCCCATCCAGTCTCGCCACCGGTAATCGGCAAAGGCCCAGTCAATTTCAGGATCGCCTTCTCCAAACTCGCCAAGGTTCCGGCCGAGAATCTGCAGACCCACGCGGAGCTGATCACTTACCTGGCTGCTGATATTCACCCCGAATTCATTGAAACGGGCACTTCCGTCTTCGGTTTTGGCAAAAAAGTTGTTGTTGTCACTTTTCAGGTAGCCCTGAGAGATAAAACCATGAACCGTGACACCACCAAAAAGGTCGTCACCAAATTCAACGGCCATTGCCGGAAATGCCATGCATAACAGGCCAAGCCCGAGCATGAGTCCCTTCAGCGTTTTCATAAAGCCTCCTTATACAAACAGTCTGTTAGTAAATGCGGGGGGAAAAATACTAGGGTGTAATGCCCAGAACCTTCACCTCATCCGTCCGGGTTCCTTCCGGAACAAAGCCGATGGCTCCCTGAGTGTTGGCAACGTAGGTGACCATATCACTGGCTCTGCCCATGGCCGGAGGCATCTGCCCCCTTCCTGTGAAAACCTGACGCTTCCAGTGCTGGTCAAACTGGGATGCAGACATTTTCACATAGTCAGACAGAAAACCCTCCATGGTGTCGCCCCTGAGAACGGCAAAATTGATCCGGCTGCCGTCTTCCCACCGGCTCATTTGGCCACGGTAGATACGTTCCACCTCGCTTTTGGAAATGGTGGCCACTGGCACACTGCGGTTGGCGATGATCAGGACATCTGCCAGGGCATGCCCTGTGAAGCCCGCCAAGAATAATAGGATCAGGGCTCCTATCCGTACATGCTTCATCATAATCTCCCCTTGGTGAAGTATGAAATGAACCACCCCCCATGGGCGGTTTTTGACAGCAGATTTTACAAAAATACAGGTCAGAGCCTTGCCTTGCCCATTCCTGTTTTCGTATACAAAAAAGGGCAGCCCGTAAAAGCCGCCCCTTGATGTTCCAAATGGTTTACTGGCTGAGAAGCGCAAGGGCTTCTTCATATTTTTCAGCCGTCTTCCGTATGACCTCTTCCGGAAGACGAGGTCCCGGAGCCTCTTTGTTCCACTCCAAAGTTTCAAGATAATCCCGTACAAACTGCTTATCAAAACTCTGCTGGGCTCCTCCGGGACGATAGGAGTCAACGGGCCAGAAACGGGAAGAGTCCGGAGTCAGTACCTCATCAATCAAGATGAGTTCTCCGTCCACAAAGCCGAATTCAAACTTGGTATCCGCGATGATAATTCCCCGCTGACGGGCATATTCCGATGCTTCTTTGTATATGTTCAGGCTCAGATCCCTTACCTTTTCAGCTGTTTCTCTCCCCACACGGTCAACGGCTTCTTCAAAAGTTATATTGATATCATGATCACCCACATCCGCTTTAGTCGAAGGGGTAAAAACGGGCTCGGGCAGCTGACTGGATTCCTCAAGACCTGGAGGGAGAAGAATACCGCATACGCTCTGGTCTTTTCGGTAGGATTTCCATCCGGAACCCGAAATATAACCCCGCACCACGCATTCAATGGAAAGGGGGGCTGCTTTTTTGACCCACATGCAGCGATCCCGCAGATAGTCTGCATGGGGACGGCAGACCTCAGGGAAATCATCCACATTTCCGCTGATGATATGATTCCCCACCAGTGAACGCATACGCTCAAACCAGAACAGAGAAAGCTGTGTCAGCACCCGTCCCTTTCCGGGTATGGCATCGGGCAGTACCACGTCAAAGGCAGAAAGCCGGTCGGAAGTAACCATAAGGTAGGTGTCGCCCAGATCATAGATATCCCGGACTTTCCCACTGCGAAGCAGTGCAAGCCCATGTAGTTCCGTATTGGTAAATGAAGCAGTCATAGTATTCTGGAGAATCCTTTCCGGTAAAGATCAATCAGGAAAAAAACAATGCTAAAAAGAAACGGGAAAAATATTCCCGCTGATACCTCCATTGGAAGAAATTGTCAATATTCCAACCGTACGGGGCCATGCCCCCCTCCGGTTATCCGTGTAACTGCCGGGGTTGAACATAAGCACCCCATCCAGCATACGGCATTCCGGTTCATGGGTATGGCCGAAAACAACAGCATCCACATTCTCAAAAGAGTGGCGTGCCCGCTCCATTACACCACTGCGTTCTCCCCACCCGTGGATAAGACCGATGGAAACCGGCCCTATGGGAACAATGCGGGTGACCGGGCATATCTCCCGTACCAGAGGGCCATCACAGTTGCCGCATACGGCCAGAACTTCCACATCATGAAAACAGTCGAGTACGGATGGATGGATGATATCTCCGGCATGAAGTATGAGAGATACGCTGGCAAACACTTCCTCCCGTATACGAGACAGGCCCTCATCAGCCCTTTCCAGATGGGTATCCGATAGAACGCCTATCCGGATTCCGCTGTCAGCTTCCGCTTCCATTACACTTTCCTATATATATTCTTCAAATCGTTGAATAAAAAGGGACAAAAGCCTTGCCTTCGGACCCGTCATAGGCAAAAAAGCAAAGCCTATATAGATAGTACCCTCCCGGGAAGTTCTTATATGTGCTGTAATGGCATCCAGTTCAAGAATATCGTCCTCTATGCCAATGGACAGCTGTACACGGGAACCTTCGGGAATGGGGGTGTGAATTTCCAGAAGCACACCTCCCCGGCTGATGTTCAGGGTTTTTCCCATCCCCTGAAGAATAAGGCCTCCCCGATCTCCCAGAACAAAAAAGTGAACAAGATTCCGGGTTTCCGGACGAAAGATAAAACGCCTTTTTTCAGATTGATTCCGGGTCTGTGTCATGGCTTTTTCCTCTGACATCTATGGATTCTCCAATGAGCTCCAGGGTTGTCTGCACCGACTTCAGGGAAAAACCCAGCATTTTTCTGAACGTTGGTGAGAGCCTGTCCCAGAGCATGCCCGCATCTGCATCGCTTACCGGTACAATGGATGTATGACTGTCTCCCATAAAAACAAGGCCATCGATGGCAAGGGGGTTACCCGCCATGGGGTGGGCAAGGATACTGTCTTCGGCAAAAGATGCCAGTTCCCATGTGACGTCTTTCCCTTTATAGGCCAGAATGGCCCGCCCTCCCTTTACACAGAAAAAAGATCCTGAAGAAAGGGTGCCTGAGGCCTGCAGGACAGTCCATGATTTCGGTATTTCCGAAGACAGGGAAAGGGACGACCGAAGCCTTGCGAGAGTTTCGCCAAGCTGAGTCAGTTCTTTGTCCACATCCAGAAAAAGCTGCTGGAAAAAAGGAGAAAAAGTTGTGTATTCACGGGCGAGCCTCTGGGCATCCAGAACTCCCAGCAATACCTCACCAACCGCATGTACGGATGCATTTCTGGGGCGATTCATGAGGGAAAAAGTGGCAGCGCTTCCGATAAAAGCACCCTTGCCAAGGCAGAAAAGGGGTATGCTCCGCCCCCCTATTTCCCTGTGGGTGCGGACTTTCCCCTCCAGAATAACCCATAGCCATGAACCAAAACGCCCCTGACGCACCACCACGCTGCCGTCCCGGTGGAACTCTTCATCGACAATATCACTGTACTCAATGGATGGGCCTTTGAGAAAGGGCTCTTTACCTGACGAGCTGTGATGAAAGGACTGTTCTTCCCGGGACTCATCCACCCGGCGGAGAGCATCCAGAAGAAGCCCTGTGAGATTTCGGTGGATCTCTCTGGAAGCTGGGCCAGTCCCCGGAAGAAAAAGGAAATCCCCATCCTGCCAGGTAAACAGTTCATGGAAAGCCTTTTCACCGGAAAGTCCCCCCTGGCGGGCATCAAAAACATCTCCGTTTTTCATGTTAATGACACCTTCCGCACCATTTTCCGCAAAAATGCGAACCTCACCACTGGCTACAGCGGTTCCGAGAAACTGAAGAAGGTCAGCAAGACTGATAAAAGACAGCTTGCCTGAAAGGACGTCTGATTTTGGCATCGGTATTTCCAGAATCAATCATGGCCGTTTACGGACAGACTTTATTTTTTCGCCCAGTCCAGTTCTTTCTGCAGATGTCTGAGTGTGCTTTCTATGCAGGCTTTGAGTGTCTTTCCAACCCCTTCTCCGGTTACCGCACTGGCGGCAAAGGAAGGAACCTTCAGCTGGCGGTTGAGATCCCTTTCCATCTGAGCAATGGACATGACGGGCAGCCCTTCTCTGGCCAGGTCCCGCTTGTTGTACTGCATGACCAGAGGAACCCGTGCGATATTCAATCCGTAGGATTTGAGATTTTCATGCAGATCCTTCAGGGAGAGCATGTTTTTTTCCCTGCGAACCGTAAGGGAGTCAGCAACAAAGACAAGGCCATCCGCCCCTTTCAGAACCAGTTTTCGCGTAGATGCATATTGGGGCTGGCCGGGAACGGTGAACAGCTGTACCCTGACATCGCAGCCATGAATCTTGCCAAGCCCCATGGGCAGAAAATCAAAGAAAAGGGTCCGGTCTCCCTGAGTATCGATGGAAACCAGCTCTCCTTTCATATGCTTCCGGAAAAGTTTGTGTATGGTTTCGAGGTTGGTTGTTTTACCGCATCGGCCCGGGCCATAGTAAACAATTTTACATTCAATGACCCGTTGCTGCATGTTAAAAACGGCCATAAAGACCCTCCAGAATTCCGTTACTCCAACCATGACAATCCGCTGGGACCCTATGGGAAAACATCAGCCCTTGATTTCTATGTTCAGGCACCAGTCCCCCTTTTTGGGTCCGGCATGAATCTGGTGCTTGGAAGCCACTATTCCTGAACTCCGAAAAACTGCCACTGGGGAATAGCAGCGCATGTCATTCAGCCGAAGCCCTACCTTCAAGTCATCAATGAGTTTTTTATCTTTACTGGAGATGATCAGACTTACCTGGTTGCCGGACTGAAAACTCACATCAAGATCTACCTGATCATTCAAATCCTCCGGAACGTTTTCCAGCCGGATACCCACGGAGCTTACCGGAAGCAGATCCATTTCATTTTCATCCGCCGGGTCCGCTTCCGATGCCATGCCGGGAATAAGACTTTGGCACCGCACCAGAAACCTTTCGTTGAAATTCCGGCTTTTTTCCCACTTTTTCAGAAGGTTGACAGCATCATTATCTTTTCCGTCTTTGACCATGGCCGTGATAAGGCCCTTTGCCGCCTCCTCGCCCACTTCTTTTTCCTTTACCAGAGGAGAAAAGAGAGCAATAGCGGCTGCGTAGGAACCGTAACGTGCAAGAAGCCGTGCCTTTTCCAGTCTCATTTCAAGGGGAATTTCATCGGTATCCGGCAGAAGCGTTGTAACCAGTTCGGATTCCTCGGCTGTAAAAATTCTGGTTTCATTTTCCTCAGAAACATCGGCCATCTTTCTTTTCAACTCGGAAATACGGGCACGGATATCTGCCTGTAGCGCTTCTTTCTTTTTAAGCCCTGTTATTTGATGGACAAGGATTTCAAGGGTCTCAAAGCGGTTCAGGGCTTCATCGAACAGTCCCTGTGAAGAATAGAGTCGTGCCTCTTTGAGGATAGTTTGAAAATTCTCTTTCGTCGGCATGGATTCTCCCGCATAAATGCCTAAATTTAATTTTGAACTTAAATATTCTATACTACCAGAAGCTGATATGGAGCACAATCCTTTAGACTCCAATCCCATAGTCAATTATTTTCCTTTGAATATGTTTTGGCAAGCTCAGAGAATCATAACTCCATGAAAACGAGCATCATGTCTCCGCTTTTCATGGCAAGAAAGAGGATTATACAGGTAAGCGGCAAACAACTGACAGCAGGAAGCGGCAGCGTGATATACTTTGTTGCTAACCGGTGCAATTCCCCAACCTGCCAGACAGCCGCACCGATAGGCAGGCCAGATTGTTCTTCTGCTCTCAAGCGCAAAAACCATGAATGCGGGACAGAATCATGCACACACATGCCTGCCTTTCACCGGGCTCCGGTGGCGGAAATAACATCTTTGAAATTCCTGCATGCCATATGCTGAGCTGCGGCTATTTTTTTTTCAAAAAAGCAGCAGGAGTTGTCCCCTTTTGATTTTCAGTATAAAAGGCTTTTTCAAAGGGGATTTTATTACCGGCTGCGAAGGAATCCCGGGGTGGGTGTTCAGGAAGACACCGGCAGAAAGTCAGAAGATCTGGCAGCCCGAAACAGGCCTCAATTATTAAAGGATAACAACAATGGCAACGGACCGATATGACGTTCTGATTATTGGCGGGGGGATATCAGGTACATCCCTGCTTTATGAGCTGGCAAGGTATACAGACCTCAAACATATAGGGCTGATTGAAAAATACAGGGATTTTTCTCTGGTTAATTCCGCTGCAAGCAACAACTCTCAGACTCTGCATTGCGGAGACATAGAAACGAACTACTCTCTGGAAAAAGCCATCAAGGTCAACAAAGCTGCCCATATGCTGATTCATTATGCCAAAGCGCAGCAAAACACCCATGCCCTGATGGAGGTCTACTCTAAAATGGTGCTGGGTGTGGGTCCAGAAGAATGTGCGCTTCTGCGTAGGCGATTTGAGAATTTTACCCCCCATTTTCCGGACATGTGTCTTTGGGAGGAAAAGGATATTGCCCGCATTGAGCCGGCTGTTGTCAAGGGTCGGAAGGATGAGATTGTGGCCATTGGTGTGCAAAATCAGTATACAGCTGTGGACTACTATGCCATGGCTCACTCTTTTGTCCGTAATGCCCGCAGGGAATCCGGAAAAACCGTAGACATACGTCTGAGCGAGCCAGTCCTCAGAATTCGTAAGCAGGAAAACGGATACGACATAACGACAGCCCGAGGTAACATTTCTGCAAAATTTGTGGTTGTTTCAGCGGGAGGTCACTCACTGCTTTTTGCGCAGAACATGGGGTATGGACACGAGTTCAGCTGCCTCCCCGTGGGAGGGTCCTATTACTTTATTCCTCCTTACCTGAGGGGCAAGGTGTACACAGTCCAAAATGACAGACTTCCCTTTGCAGCCATTCACGGAGACCCTGATTTTGTTGCTCCCGGCATGACCCGCATAGGCCCTACCGCCCTTCTGCTCCCCATGCTGGAGCGATATAACGCCAGAACAATCGTGGATTTTCTTCGGGTTCTGAAACTGGACACCTCCGTCGCAAGTGTTTTGATGGATCTATACACCGTCCCGGACATCAGAAACTATATCTTCAAAAACTTCCTGTTTGAAATTCCCTATATCAACCGGAGGCTTTTCCTGAAAGATGTGAAAAAAATTATTCCTTCCGTAAGACTGGAAGACTTGAAATTTGCCAAAGGCTTCGGTGGCCTGCGTCCCCAGCTGATTGACAAAAAGAAAAAAGAACTTCTCCTTGGTGAGGCGAAGATCGATACGGGAAAAGGGATTACTTTCAACATGACACCATCCCCGGGAGGAACCGTATGTCTTGATAACGCCCATAAAGACCTTAAAATCATTCAAAATTATCTTGGCTGCACCTTTGACGAAAATCGTTTTACGGAAGAACTTTTGTTTGGATGACATGAAGGGACAGCATAAATAATACAGGCTGCACCCTGGGGATGGGGTGCAGCCTGTACAAGGGAGGAAGTTAGGAGTGGGTTGGTGGTGTACGGTTATGGGTCATAGCAGACCCGTTACAAAGCTTTACCCAATAAACAATGTTTACTCCTGAGTCCTACCTTTCCACATACAGAACATATGTGTCAAGAAAAAAAACGGATACGATGTATCATAGGGGAAATATCAGGTATCAGGATATCTACCCCATCCCGGCCTTCCTGGGCCGCATTCAGATCCATGGACAGAAGAGTAAAGGAGGAACCAATGCCGAAAGTTCGGATCCGCCAGTATAAAGGAACCAGTGATGAAGAAGTGGGTATGGCAATCACCTCAATGGCAAGCCCCATGCTCTCGGCCTGTAATGGAGAAATGGAACTGATGGCTGCTTTTGCTGAACTGACGGTTGCCGGGTGGAATCTGTCTCTGGAACCGTCAGGGGATGATGGTTATGCGGCACGCATTGAGAGCCATTTGCCTGCCCGGCTGGCGGGAGAGCAGCGCCAGGTCCTTTATGCATTCATGGAAACGGTTATCCGGAAGCGGCAAAATAAATATCCGGGTATTCTGAAAGGAATTATTCATCATGAAATCTGTATGGACCCGGAACCCGGAATACGGGTAAGCACCCTTCCTGTACGACCTTTGTAAGTCCCATCTTTACCATCCGATGCTAATAGAATATACCGGCTGCCAAACATGATGACAGCAGGTGTAAAAAACCGGAGACTTCCTTGGGCCAAAACAGGGGGAAGCAACCGCATATTTTTTTATTACCACTGCGATACCATGAGCATAAGCTTTTGTTTTTGTGTTTAATTGCGCAGCATAGCACGCTCTGCACATTCGAAGGCATGATTATTGCTAATCATTAAAGAAGAGATCCGTTCATTTCATAACCAGACTTTAGCCCATCAACCCAGGCCTT
>NZ_JAPFPW010000023.1 GCF_026155325.1 Desulfobotulus pelophilus
ACCGGGCAAACATAAAGGGATACCCTCCGATCGGAGGGTATCCCTTTATCTTCTCTGTTTTACCATTACATTCATCAGCTGGTATGACGATGCACATTAACATTCAGTGTATCATAGGTACGAAAAACAAGACGCTGCCTCAAAACCCTGTCCGGGGCCATAGGTATCAGCCTATGGTTGCACAGCCACTCTTTCAAATCTGCAAAAGAAGGTATTTCCGACAGCCCTTCTCCTGTTTTTTTTCCTGAAATACCATCATGGATCAATGCTGTCACACCGTCGGAAACCACAGCAAAGGGTAGCTGATGGTATGGGAACAGGATTCTTGCAGCAGCTACCACCTCACGGACACGTGAATCCAACGATGCAGCCGCACACTTGATTACCATCATCGGAAGTCCATCTACGTGGATCACAAGATCCAGTTCTGTCTCAAAGAAATCTCCATTCAGGTCAAGGGAAAGCGGAAAATCAACGACTATGGAATCTTTGGGATATCCTTTTACATTCACCAGATACTTTTCCACAAACTGACGATTTTCTTCCGCCCCCACATTGGCAACGGTCCTTCCTGTAACAAAATCACAAAGACTGTCGCACACCCTCGCCCCCCTTCATACCTGTCCGCCATTCGGCTGACCAGCAATACGACTCCTCCCTGTCATGGCATCAGGAAGATCAATCCCCATAATTTCCAGCACCGTAGGAGCCACATCCGCAAGACGGCCAGGAAGCAACCGGCATCCCTTTCGGGTTTCATCCACCAAAATCAAGGGGACAGGATTGCAAGTATGAGCCGTATGTATATTTCCGCTACCATCCATCATCTGCTCAACATTACCATGGTCTGCTGTAATCAGAACGGGAATACCGGCTAAAAGCATGGCTTCCACAATCCGTCCCACGTTACGGTCCACAGCCTCACAGGCCCTGCAAGCGGCCGGAAAATTTCCCGTATGACCGACCATGTCCATATTGGCAAAATTCAGCACCATCAGATTATATTCTGTGGAAGCTGTTTTTTCCAAAAACATATCGGTCACAAGATCCGCACTCATTTCGGGTTTTTCATCATAGGTCTCCACTTCCCTTGGTGAAGGGACCAGTACCCTTTCCTCACCCGGGAATGCCTTTTCTTCACCTCCATTGAAAAAATACGTCACGTGGGCATATTTTTCCGTCTCAGCAATACGGAGCTGCAAAAGGCCAGAATTACTTACAACCTCTCCAAGAATATCGCTCAGAGACTGAGGAGCATACACCACATCAAGAGTAAAGGCTGCATCATATCGTGTCATGCACACCCAGTGAAGACCGGCGGGTTGTCTAACAGGAAAGGCAGAAAAATTTTCCCCCGTAAAAGCACTGGTAATCTGACGGGCCCGATCCGCACGGAAGTTAAAAAAGACCACCAGATCTCCTTCACAGATTCTTCCTTCCCTGCCCTGTGGATCCACAATTTTCACAGGTTCCAAGAACTCATCCGTAATGCCTTTTCCATAGGCCTCTTTCAACGCTGTCACAGGATGTTCGCTGAAAGCCCCCTCGCCTTCGGCATAAAGCATAAATGCCCTCTGCGTTCGCTCCCATCGGGTATCTCTGTCCATGGCATAGAAACGCCCACAGAGCGTAGAAACAAAAACACCGGGCATGGGGCCAATATAACTCACAATATCCTGCACATACCCCAGCCCTGACATGGGATCCGTATCCCGCCCGTCCAGAATAGGGTGAAGGGCAACCCGCGCAAGACCTCTCTCGCGGGCCATGGTAATCAGCGCCTTAAGGTGGGCCATTCGGGAATGCACCCCCCCATCGGATAGAAGCCCCATAAAATGACAGGTCACACCGCGCTCCCTTGCCTCATCCATGGCTTTCCCAAGGACTGGGTTAGAGAAAAAAGACCCGTCTTCAATGGCACTGTCAATGCGGAGGAGATCCTGATAAACAACACGACCTGCCCCAAGATTCAGGTGCCCTACTTCAGAATTTCCCATAATACCTTGCGGAAGCCCCACATCTGGCCCGCAACAGCTGAGGACCGTGGCAGGCCAGTTTTCCACAAGGGCATCCAGCACAGGGGTACAGGATGCACGCACGGCATTCGCAGGTCCCGGATCTGCAAGCCCCCAGCCGTCAAGAATCATCAAAAGACAGGACCCCTTGTCAGCCATTGTCCTCATCCAGCTCGGGCATATCATCGTCATCCCACTCCCAGAATACTTCTTCCTCTGCGGCCGGATCCGGGTTGAGAAGAGCTTTTTGCGCAATTTCTTCTATCAGATCTTTCCCGAATCGTGGGGCATCGGCCCAAAGGCCTTCCAAATCATAGAACGAGCGTACGGGTTCATGGAAAATATGAAGAATCACATTCCCATAATCCATCAGTACCCATTGCCCCTCTTCCACACCGTCAATACCCAAAGGACGTACACTGTGTTCTTTCAGCTTTCTGCGAATATGATCCGCAACTGCCTTGGCCTGTCGGGTAGAATTCACACTCATCACAAGAAACACATCCGCATAGGAGATAAGCGCTCTCAGATCAAGGGCGACAATACTTTCTGCCTTGCGGGCACAGGCCGCTTCAAGAAACGGTATCAGACTCTTTTTCACATCTTCATACATGGATATACAATCCTCGATCGCGGATATAATCAGCTACCGCCTCCGGAACCAGACCGGTAACGGCTTGCCCTTTTCCGATCCTTTCACGGATCATCGTTGCACTTACCATAAGAGGGCTTACGGAAACTCTTCGTACTTCTGCCCTTCCGGAACAAAAAAACCGATCTCCCGAAACAGTGTATTCCGGCAACACCTGTTCCAGAATACCGGGTGGGGTATCGGGTCTCGTCATCACCCAAAATGGAATGAGGGACAGAAGCTCTTCAAAACCATACCAGAACCGGATACCTGCCATAGCGTCCATACCCAGCAGAAAACAAAAATTTTTCTGCGGCCAGGCATCCCGCAACACCCGGACCGTATCCAGAGTATAAGAGTACCCGTCCCGTACTAGCTCCAGATCCGTAAGCCCCATGCCGGGACACCCATCAAGAGCCAAGGCCACCATCTGCCATCTATCATCAGCCGATGCAAGATTATTGTCTGCGGCTTTCCATGGCGGGGTTCCTGCCGGCACAAAAAGAATCTCGTCCACACATTCATAACGCAAAATCTCAAGGGCAACCTGAATATGACCACAATGAACGGGATTGAAAGTTCCGCCAAAAAGAACGGTGTATTTCATTTTTTCTGACATTCAGGCACGAACCTGCCCATCACCGAAAACCACAAATTTTTCCGTTGTCAACTCCTCAAGCCCCATGGGACCGTAGGCATGGAGTTTTGATGTAGAAATGCCAATCTCTGCACCAAGTCCCAGCTCACCGCCGTCATTAAAGCGGGTAGACGCATTAACCATAACGGCCGAAGCATCCACTTCACGGATAAAACGCCAGGCACGGCTCCAGTTCTCCGTCACAATACTTTCCGTATGTCCAGAATTGAACCGGCTGATATGATTCATGGCATCATCCATAGAATCCACAATTTTCACCGCCAGTATCAAATCCAGATATTCTGCGGGCCAGTCCGCTTCCGTTGCGGCATCCGTACCAGGAATAAGAGAACAGGTCCATTCGCACCCACGGAGTACCACACCCGCAGCGCGAAGCTTATCCGCTGCCAAAGGAAGAAAGACAGAGGCAATGTCTTTATGGATGAGAAGGGTCTCCAAGGCATTACAGACTCCCGGACGCTGGCACTTGGCATTCATGACTATGGCAAGAGCTTTTTCAGGCAGGGCATCGGCATCCACATACAGATGACAAACACCTTTATAATGCTTCAAAACAGGAATACGGGAATTCTCCGAGACAAAACGGATCAGGCCTTCTCCTCCGCGGGGAATGACCAGATCAATGAACTCTTCCTGATGCAACAGGAAAGGCAATGCCCTTCGGTCGGCCATGGGCAGCACCTGCACGGCCTCAGCAGGAAGCGAGGCTGCTTCAAGAGCAGCCTGCAGGCTCTTTGCGAGAGCCTGATTGGAATAAAAAGCCTCGGTTCCACCCCGCAATATGACAGAATTGCCTGCTTTCAGGCAAAGAGCTGCTGCATCAACGGTGACATTCGGCCTTGACTCGTAGATCATGGCAATAACACCTAGAGGAACACGCATTTTACCAACCTGAATGCCACTGGGCCGCAAACGCATATCCCTTATGGTTCCAACAGGATCCGGCAATTGAGCTACCTGGCGGACACCTTCAATCATGGCATCCACTACTCTGTCCGAAAGAGTCAATCGATCCACCATTGCATCAGAAAGGCCGCGTTCCTTTGCCCCTGTCACATCTCGCGCATTTTCAGACTGTATGTAGCTTTTATCTGACTCAAGATACTGGCATAGCAGTTCAAGGGTTCGATTTTTGACGGAAGTACTGGCCTTGGCCATTTTCCTCGATGCTTCTCTGGCCTGCAACGCAATGTTCCGGATAATATTTTCCATTGAAGCTCCCATACCCATCCAGACAGTCAGAAAGTTTCGGCCTCAGCCGTGATGGCGAGATTATCCCTGTGCACCACCTCATCATAGGGCTTATAGCCCAGAATTTCCCGAATCTGAACCGTCTTCTTTCCCATAATTCTGCGGATATCCACCGATGCATAGTTACAGAGTCCCACACCGATCATGGATCCATCCGACCCCACAATATTTACAGGATCACCCATGGAGAATTCTCCATCCACACGCGCAATCCCTCCGGGCAAGAGACTTTTTCCATGGCAGAGGACAGCACTGCTTGCCCCCCCATCCAGCAACAAAGCGCCTTTAGGCTTGAGATTGAAAGCAATCCAGCACTTTCTGCTTCGCAATCGACCCGCACCGGGAACAAAAAAGGTCCCAAGATTCTCTCCCCTAAAAAGGTCCCTGAGCACATAAGGACGGGTACCCCTCGCAATAATCATGGGAATACCCGCCATCATGGTTTTTTTGGCCGCACGGAGTTTGCTGCCCATGCCACCGGTTCCCAAGGCTCCCGGAATATCTCCGGCCAAAGCCTCGATCTTCCGCGTAATGCGCTGTACTTCAGGAATCAGCTCTGCATCATCTGTTGTTCTGGGATCTTTGGTGAAAAGACCATCCATATCCGTCAAGTTTATAAGGAGATCCGCATCCATAAGCAGGGTGATCATGGCTGAGAGGTTATCATTATCTCCGAACTTGATCTCCTCAACAGCAACGGTGTCATTCTCATTAATAATGGGAAGCACTTTCCAGGCAATCAGGGTATTCAAGGTGTTTCTGGCGTTCAGAAAACGTTTGCGGTTTGCCAGATCCTCCTGAGTAAGCAAAACCTGGGCAACATTTCTGTAAGTACCGAATGTTTCAAACACCTTTTCGTATTCCATGATCAGACCGGCCTGCCCAACCGCTGCTACAGCCTGACGCTGAGGAATTTCCACAGGGCGTTTCGGCAATTGCAAACGACGCATCCCAGCAGCCATCGCACCGGAAGAAACAAGAATCACTTCAAGGCCGGCCGCCATCAATTCATGGATTTCCCGGCTTATCGCGTGCAAAACTTCCACATTCAGGCCTTGCGAGGCTGTCAGCACGTTACTGCCCACTTTGACTACCACTCGCCGGGCCTTACCGAAACACTGTGCTCTGTCATCCATCATCTTCGCTGTTAATCTCTCGCGTAAGAAGCTCAAGAAACGTATTCAGATTCTTCCCCGTGACAGCTGAAATGCCTACAACACTCTGAGAAGAAAAAAGCTCTTTAAAACGGAATGCTTTTTCCCGTGCTTCCGGAATGTCCATTTTGTTCAGGACCACGAGCTGAGGCTTTTCAGCCAATTTTTCACTATAAAGACGCAGCTCACGGTTGATGGTTTCAAAGGCATGCAAAGGATTATCCGGGTCCATTTCCATGGCATCAATAACATGAACCAGGATACGGGTCCTTTCTACGTGACGTAAAAAACGATGCCCCAGTCCCACGCCTTCATGCGCACCCTCAATAAGGCCCGGAATATCAGCCACAACAAAGGGCTCGCCCCATGGAGGATTCACAACGCCCAGATTCGGAACAAGCGTGGTAAAAGGGTAGTCTGCCACTCTGGGCTTTGCAGCCGATATGGCACGAATCAGAGTACTTTTGCCTGCATTGGGGAATCCGATAATCCCGACATCTGCAATCAACTTCAGCTCAAGACGAAGACGGAGAAAGGTTCCTTCCGTACCCGGCTGGGCAAACCGGGGTGCCTGGTGGGTTGATGTCATAAAATGACGGTTACCCTTACCGCCCCGGCCTCCTTTCGCAAGAAGAAAGGTAGCACCATGGTTATCCAGATCATAAATTCTTTCACCGGTTTCACTGTTCCAGATCACTGTACCGGTGGGAACTTCAATGACGAGATCCTCTCCCCTTCGGCCGGAACGGTTCGATCCCTCTCCGGGACGTCCTCTCTCGGCCGCATGGTGCTCCCGGTGACGGAAACGGTAAAGCGTCCGTTTAGCATCGGACGCTTTAACAATCACATCTCCACCGTCTCCGCCGTCTCCGCCATCAGGCCCGCCTTTGGGAATAAATTTTTCTCTGCGGAAGCTGACACAACCACGGCCACCGTGGCCGGATTCAACGGTAATCTCTGTTTCATCAACGAATTTCACGCCTGGTATACGCTGACTTTCTTCCGGTCACGACCGTAGCGTTCAAAGGCAACCTTGCCATCGATTTTTGCAAAAAGGGTATAGTCTTTACCCATACCCACGTTGTCTCCAGGATAAACCTTGGTTCCCACCTGACGAACGATAATATTTCCAGCTTTTACAAGCTCTCCTCCAAAACGTTTCACACCCCGGCGCTGTGCATTACTGTCGCGACCGTTACGGGTTGACCCCGCAGCCTTCTTATGTGCCATCTGACATACTCCTTATTTTTTCCGGACAAAGCAACAGTCGATACACTGAGCTGGCACCCTTTTCTAAAAGAGCACTCTGGTAACACCAGCTATTTGTCCCTCAAAATTCATCCAATGGGTTCATGGGTAAAAACAATCAGGCGTCAATGCGGTTAATGCGCAGTGCCGTATAGGGCTGGCGATGCCCCTGCATTCTACGGTAACGCTTTCTCCGCTTGTACTTAAAAACCAATATCTTCTTGGCCTTATCCTGCTCCACAATGGTGGCATGAACCGCTGCACCTTCAAGGGTGGGCTGGCCGATTTTCAGTGCATCGTCTACCCTGACAAGCAGAACAGAATCCAGCACGACTTCGGCGCCAACCTCTCCGGCAATTTTTTCAACCCTCAGGGTTTCCCCTTCAACCACCTTGTACTGCTTGCCGCCCGTTGCAACCACAGCATACGTCATCAGTTTTCTCCTTCATCAGAAAGGCCCTATATGGGCTCTAAAACAAAAATCTAGCCATTTTACCGTTCTCCCGAACCTTGTCAAGGCGATTCTTTCCGCTTCCTCTCCGTGGCCGGCGGTGCCACAATAGACGGATCTGAAAAAATCTGAGACAAAAGAGCCGGAGGTATTCCCTTACGGGCTTCCGCAAGGGGAAGGCAGCGTAATACTTCAGCTTTATAATGGTATTCCAGTGCCTTTTTTTTCAATTGATACCCTAAAATCATCCAAAAAACACCTGCAAGGGTTCCGCACAGCGCGACTGCAACGACCACCACGCGGAATACATCCACAACAGCGCTGCCTGCATGATCCAGAAAATACAGAAAATCACCCATACGGTAAATCAGCCCTGCCGCCACTACCAGCAGTAACAACATCAGCAGAAAAGGGATCTGTAACAAAGAACGAAGCCACTGAGGACCTCGACGTTCCTTTATGGAATAACTTTCCCGGGACTCACCATACAGAAAGAGATTAAAAGCCCCAACCACAAGTCCCAAGAGAAACGTCATGGTAACCGGAGCCAGAAATGCCGTCAAAAAATATATCTTCCAAGGGAATGGTCGCGTCAGATGACCGAAACGGCCTTCTCCGACCAGCCCAAGCTGATACATCCAGCAGGCAACAAAAATACCAACTTCTACAAGAATAACAACAAAAAGATATTTCTGAAAAAAAGACTTGATTTCAGCACCGGAAAACAGACCTGCCATGCCTGAAAAGTCTTCTTTCCGCCCATGATATGTTTTTGCACAGCGCTCTTCCATGATCCTCATCCCGCAGGCAAACAAAGGCTGGATTTCACATCAAAAATACCGGATATCTATACGCTATCCGACCGTGAGGGTCAATCCTTCTTTTCCATCGCCAGCCGAAAGCCCACGCCCTTACCTTCATTCAGTTCCTTCATATACAAGGTGCCTCCTTCAGGTTTTTCATACCTGAACAGTCCGGACTCACCACAGCCTCCATATCCGGCAACTTGTTAGCCGGGCTTCGGCCAGCAATACCAGCGTAAAGTATTTCACCGCAAGCCGGTCCTGTTCTATTGTGTTCGAATCTGACACGTACGTGGTGCACAAAAGCTCAACGATTCAACCTGCTACAAATGCACCCCAGCCCCTTTCAATGATTAATATTCAAAGCAAAAGAGACAGCTGCCAAAGGCATACTAAAAAAACAGGTAAAAAATTCATGCCCAACAGTCTGCAGACTGTTGGCACAAAATGGACAGCCCAATGCCCATGGAACAGGCACGGCGGGGCCGACTTTATGCCGGATCCCGCCGTGCTACACATTACAGCGACTTTACTATGTTACGGACTACTTACGGCCACTATAGGTTTGATACCCCATGGCCGCTGTCCGGTAAACAAGATGAGCCATCTTGGAAAACGGAAGATAGGCAAACAAATGAAAAACCGCAATGAGATGGATGTAGTAAGCAAGATAACTCAAAAAAGCCACCCCACCCAGACGGAACATCTGGGTAAACATCCCCGTCACCGCAACCACCATGATCACGCCGAGAATATACCAGTCTTTATAAGCGGATTTCTGATCTTTTTTCCCCAGGCGGCTTTTGATCATCAGAAACACACCAATAATCAGAGCAACACCAGAAACGTTAGCCACCCACTTAATGGGGTTAAGCTGGCTGTAAGGAGTTGCCTGGTGCATGAAGTACACACCGATAAAAACAAGACCCGTTACAATGGCAAGACCGATAAAAGAAAAAAGTACCATCATATGGGCCGTTGCCCGCTCACGGTTTTCTCCGCACTCGGAAAATTTCTTATGTTTACCAATGGTAATAAGAGTTTTCCAGGTTGCCTGCAGATACTCTTTCCAGTCAAAGTCCGTTCTGGCCGTTTTCCCTTCCTGAACAGCATTCGTATGCATATCTGCAATAAAACGCTTCAGGCCCAGAGCAAAAACAACAACAACGCCCAGAGCAAGAGGAACAAAGACAATGTCAACAAACCAGCTGGAAATAAAGTTAGATGCGGCAATCCCTGGAACGGGAAGACCATCATGGGTATGGTACCAGAATTCACCACCAAAAATTTTTGCAAAAAACTCATGGCCAAACACGGTCAGGAAAGCAAAAAAAGCAAAAATTGCTGCCGGAACAGCCGTCAGAATACCCAGCTTACTCCGATCATTCACCATCTTACCCAAAATCTTAGGCTGTGCATACTCATTAATGGCGTATGAACGGATGGCACCGAGCACATCGCCCGGAGCAGCGCCCCTCGGACACATGGTGCTGCAGTCTCCGCACTGGTGGCAGAGCCAGATATCCGCGCTGCCCACCAGCTTATCCTTAAGACCCCAGGAAGCAGCTATCATTTCCTTTCTGGGAAAAGGCTTTTCTTCAGGGGATATGGGGCAGGCTACGGAACAGGTGGCACACTGAAAACACTTTTTCAGGGTATCCCCGCCGAGGCCCACCACCTCATTGATAAAGCCTAAATCCGGCTCTACCATATATTTCTGTGTCATTGACTTACCTCCTCAGAATTACGATTGGGCAATTCAGGTTAAATGTATCAGAAACCCTTGAAGGGGTTCGGACCCATTTCTTCAATTCTTGCCACAAACTTGTTGATCAGCTCCGGTGCCTTATCATACTCATCAATGGCAATCTCAAACTGGGCTATACGCTCATCTTCAAGACCCAGACTTGTGAGGGTATCCCCCATCTTGCTGGAACGCACATCCATCAGCTCAGAACCCTTGATAAAGTGACACTGATAATCGTCTCCGTGCTTGCATCCCATCATGAACACACCGTCCATGCCCTGGGAAAGAGCATCTTTAATCCAGATGACGTTGACGGAACCTAAGCAACGCACGGGAATGATGCGCACGTCCGCATGGTAGGAGATGCGGTTCATAGCCGCCATGTCCAGTGCAGGATAGGCATCATTTTCACAGACAAAACCCAGAATACGCATGGGAGGCTCGTCAAAATCCATATCCGAGGGAACCCAGACACTTTTCACCATGGAACCCACGGAATCGATGGAGTAATCCGCAAAGCCAATGATACGCTCGGGACAGGCCCCCATGCAGGTACCACAACGACGGCAACGGGTGGGATTGGGCTTGGGCGTTCCACGCTCATCATCATCCAGAGCACCAAAGGGACATTCTTCCGTACAACGTTTGCACTGGGTACAACGCTGGAAGAAAAAGTCCGGGAAAGTCATGTCACCGGAACGGGGGTGAACGGCTACACCGCGGTTGGAAGACTCAACGCACTGGATGGCCTTAAGGGCCGCACCTGTGGCATCTTCCATGGACTCTTCAATGGTTTGACTTCTCCTGATGGCACCTGCTGCATACACACCGGTACGCTGGGTTTCATAGGGAAAACAGATGAAGTTGGAGTCCGCATATCCGTCAAAGGATTTAATTTCCCGGAAACCGGGGCCCTGACGATAGGCAAGGTTAACAACAGGATCATCTTTGGTGGCAGGAACCATACCTGCGGCAAGCACCACAAGGTCGGCTTTTATCTGAATTTCTTCACCCAGAAGAGTATTGGCGGCTGTGACCACAAGGCCATCGGCAGCACTTTCCACAGCAGTCACTTCTCCCTTGGTCATAAAGACGCCGGGATCCTGCTGCATGGATTTATAGAAATTCTCCTGAAGACCGGGGGTGCGCATGTGCTGATAAATCACATAGGCCTTACCATCGGCATAGTCTTCCCGGACATATCTGGCCTGCTTCAGGGCCACCATGGAAGTGACGGAACCGCCGTAATCAAAGTCAGTATCATCCCCATCCTTACCGGGACTCTGGACAAAGACCACATTTTTAGCCGGACGCCCGTCGGAAGGACGAACCACCTTGCCTTCTTTGGCCATCATTTCAAACTGATGGTTGGTGATGACATCGGCATTACCCACTCCCAGATGGGCAAAGGCTTCGGCATCCAGTTCCGCGGGACGCCAGCCAGCTGCAAGGATGACGGCTCCATACTTGGTGCCATTGGGATCAAACTGCAGAACATCGGCACGGCCTTCATTGATCTGGTTGTAAATCACACGAATCTGATCCACATCCAGGGCCTTGCCTTTTTCATCGTAACGTTGCTCTTCAGGAACGGCCAGAGGCACATCGAATTCAATTTTTTCACCGGGTTTTTTGAAGGTCACGGTGAAATCACCGGGCTGACCCGCAATACGGGCAACCACAGTTCCCGTTTTCACGTCAATTTTAGAAGATGCTTCCACAGCCTTGATCTGATCGGCAGCCACGGGTGGAATCAGAGACTCAAAGGGCATCTGTACGGGCATCTGCTTGCGCATTTTTGCAGCATAACCACCCAGCACATCATCCTTTTCTACAATGGTCACTTCATAACCGGCTGCCGCCGCATCAAGGGCAGCTCCCATGCCTGTTACACCACCACCTATGACCAGAATCTTCTTGGAGACATTTTCCAGCTGGTAGGGCTCAGGAATGGCAATCTTTTCTATGCGGGCCATGCCCATACGGATATAGTCATCCGCCATCTGTTGAATACGGTCAAGGAAGTACTCATCGGCCTTTTCATCATCGGTGACAGGCCCGGGAAATTCTTCCCGCTTATGGCTCCAGACAACTCCCTCACGGAGATTCACCCGGTCCACCACGCAGCCATCAAACTTGAAAATATCAAAATTGACCCTGCGGGAACAGGCGGCAATGGCCAGCGCATTGGTACCTTCAGCAATATCCGCCTTGATCAGATTCAGACCTTCCTCGCCACAAAGGCAGGAATGGCTTTTACAATCAAAGCGTTTTTCTGCGGCCACAGCCTCCAGTTTTTCCACATTCAGCATTTCACCGATACCGCATCCGGTACAGATGTATACGCCATATTTCTTCTGCATGATGTCTCCCTCCTACCGCTTCACAAGGGTTTGAATCGCCTTAAGCGCCATACCGGTTGCATTCTGGTTGCTGGAGACCACGTCCGCCGGCTTGTTGGCACAGCCACAGGCGAACTGACCGCCCTTGGTATAATTATTCACAATGAAGCCATCTTCGGTGAATACCAGATCCGCCTTAGGTTTAGCACCCGCCAGGCTCGGTTCCATGCCCGTAGCAAGGACAGCCATATCCACAGCCCGACGATTCTTTTCACCGGTTACGGCATTCTCAGCGGTCACAAGGATTCTGCCCGCTTCGTCTTCACCAACCTCGGCAACCTTGCCTTTGATGAAAAAGACCTTGGGATCATCCTTGAGCATCTTATAAAATTTCTCATAACGATAGCCCGGAGCACGCAGGTCAATATAATAAATGTAGACTTCCGCATCGGGATACTGACTACGGATATAAGTGGCATGCTTGAGAGAAGCCATACAGCAGATGTAGGAACAGTAGGGCAGATGATTCTCGTCCCTGGATCCTGCACACTGAACAAAAGCTACTGTCTCAGGAGCTTTGCCATCGGAGGGACGGACGATCTTTCCTTCGGTAGGACCATTTTTGGAAGCCATACGCTCCAACATCATATTGGTTATGATGTCAGGGTAACGCCCAAAACCAAGATTATCAATTTTTGCAGCATCATAGGGCTGCCAACCCGTAGCCCATACAACAGAACCCACCATAAGATTCAGGCTCTTCGGCTGCATGGCCAGGTCCACGGCACCATACCGGCAGGCTTCCACAGCCCTGGCTGCATCATCGGTACCGATAATTTCCGGCGCTATCACATAACGCTGCGGGAAAGCCATGGCATGGGGGAGATAAGCACCCTTGGTTTTGGACATGCCAAAATCAAAGGCATTATCAATTTCCGTAGTGCAGACGGCGCTGCATTCTCCGCAGCAGGTACAGTTCTCATTGACATAGCGGGGGTTCACCTTGACCTGAACGGAATAGGCACCGGGTGTGCCGGTCACACTTTCCACTTCCGCAAGGGTCAGAACCTTGATACGTGCATTGTCACGAATTCTTTTATAGTTGATTTCAAGGCCACAGGTCGGTGGACAGAGTTTCGGAAAATACTGATTCAGCTGGGCGACACGTCCTCCCAGCGAAGCGGTTTTTTCAACAATAAACACGTCATAGCCGACTTCGGCGGCTTCGAGGGCCGTGGTAAGACCGCTGATCCCCCCCCCGACTACCAGAATGCTGCCTGCAGGGGCTGATTGTTCCAACGTCATGCTTTCCCTCCGTGATTTAATCGATCCCAGAAATAATCTGCTACAGTGGCACGGGCGAACAGGCTGCCTGCCATGCTCCGTGCCCATATATCCCAAGGCTTCAGCACCAAAGCCCTCGGATAATTGGGCACATACCCAGAATGCCAACCGAGCCTTTAATAATGAGTGTTAACAAAAACCTCCTGGCCCCGGGATTCCGGAGACCAGGAGGCGAGTGCTATCCGACTACATCACACACAAGTGTGATTACATCGGGATAATGCGGTGATAAGGAACTTTCTTCATGCTCCACTCTTTTGTTTCTTTATTATACGTGGAGTTAACAAAGCAGAACCAGTTTTCATCGTCCTGACCCATGAAGTCTGTTCTGTAGTAGAAGCCCGGGAAGCGGGATTCCTTACGGAACATGATGTGGCGGGTATGGGCTTCTACCGTATAAATACGGTGGAAGATTTCCCAGCAGCGCATCAGTTCGTGCAGGTCACCTGCTGCCAGGAACTCACAGTCTTCGTGCATCATCTGGAAGAGTTCCATCAGGTTCTCAAGGGCAGACTGGTTGGTGCAGTAGTAAGAACCTACACCACCACCGTACTCATTGGTGGCTTTCATCAGACGCATGGTCATACCCGCAGGCTTGCAGAATTTGGGGTTGACGTCTTTGTCTGTGGAGTAATCTTTGTGCTCAAACCAGGTTTTAACGGGCTTCCATACAAGATCAGCAGCTTCCTGAGCATTCATTTCAGGCTCGGGCTTAAAGTCAGGATGATTTTTTACCCATTTAACCATCATCTTGGCTGCAATACGGCCTTCAGCATGGGATCCGGAAGAGAATTTATGGCCGGAGCAACCGATACCGTCTGCCGCGGTGAAGAGACCTTTAACGGTAGTCATCTGGTTGTAGACAACACCATTGTCGCCCCACTTATAATCTTCTGGAACCCAGTCTTCGTTAGGACCGGAAACCCAGATACCACAGCAGCCGGAGTGGGAGCCCAGCAGGTACGGTTCTGTGGGCAGAATTTCAGAGTCTTTTTTCTCAGGCTCGGTATTGGTGGCACACCACAGGTTGGCCTGACCACAGGTCATATCCAGGAAGTCTTCCCATGCTTCTGCTTCCAGATGCTTGAGTTCCTTCTTATCCATGGTCTCACCCAGCTTCTGAAGAGCCTTGGAGGTAACCATCATGATAGGACCACGACCCTGCTTCACTTCATTCATCAGCAGGTGGTTACGAAGACAGGTCGGAGTGATGGGGGCGGTACCGTAGGGAGCATACTTGGCCAGCTCATCCTTGGCATCCTGGGAAGCAGCATAGTTCTCACCCAGAGAGTTCTCCAGATGGGCTTTGAAAAGCAGGAACCACGCACCAACAGGGCCGTAACCGTCTTTGAAACGGGCAGGCGTGAAACGGTTTTCCATCATGGAAAGCTCAGCACCGGCACGAAGAGCCATGGTATAGGTGGAACCAGCGTTCCATACGGGATACCACGCCCGGCCCTTACCCTCACCAACGGAACGGGGCTGATAGATGTTTACAGCACCACCACAGGCTACCATCATGGTGTTGCACTTGATGTAGTAGACCTTGTTCTCACGGGTAGAGAAACCGACGGCACCGGAAATGCGATTGGGCTCATTCTTGTCACGAAGCAGCTCAACGATGAAGACTCGCTCAAGAATATTTTCTTCACCCAGAGCTTTTTTGGCTGCTTCAGCAACGATTCGCTTATAGGACTCACCGTTGATCATGATCTGCCACTTACCGGTACGTACGGGCTTGGCACCATCCTTCAGAAGACCGACTTTAAGACCTTTTTTACCATCAAGGTTCTTGTTTTCGGCATCTTTTTTCCAGATGGGCAGACCCCACTCTTCAAACAGGTGAACGGAGTCATCCACATGACGGCCCAGGTTGAAGATGAGGTCTTCACGTACAATACCCATCAGGTCGTTACGGACCATGCGCACATAGTCATCCACCTTGTTATCACCAATATAGGTATTGATGGCGGACAGACCCTGCGCTACAGCACCGGAACGCTCCATGGCAGCTTTGTCCACCAGAAGAATCTTGGTGTTCTCATCTGCCCACTTCTTAATTTCAAAAGCGGTACCACATGCTGCCATACCACCACCAACGATAAGGATATCTACTTCCTTCTCGATGATCTCAGGATTTTCAACGCATTTCAGTTCGCCCGCTGGCTGATTCGGCAATGCCATTGTATAACCTCCCTAAACGATTCTAGTTAAGGAATGATGTTTAAATACGACAAATCCCAGTCTTAAAAGATCAGGATTTCCATACAGGAGGAGCTTCGGGAACGGACTGCTTGAATCCGACATCTTCTTGCGTGAAGAGGAATTCAGAATCCAGGTCCTTACCCTTGGCACCTTCGTATGCGTTGGCAGTACCTTCAGCTGTTGTGCGAATGGGGAATTTGAAACGCTTCACAACGCCGTTACGGAACTTACAAGTCCACATAATGTCTTCCGTACCCATCATGGGCACAAGATCGGAACCCATGGGAACGAAGTCTGAGTAGCCACGAACACCAATGGCCTGGTTCGGGCAGATTTTAATACAGGAGAAACACTCCCAGCATGCATCCGGCTCCTGATTGTAGGCCTTCATGGCGTTGGGGTCCAAAACCATGAGGTCGTTGGGGCAGATGTACATGCAAGCAGTTTTTTCTCCGCCTTTGCATCCGTCACATTTTTCTGCGATTACAAAGCTTGGCATTTACAATACCTCCCTAAGTTGTACGTTGAACCAAACTCCTTGACGATAAACAAACCGGCCAGCACACATGCCGTACCGGATACCAAGAACCTGAACAAATATGCTGTCACGGCTGGAATACACGGCAAGACATCCGAGTATCTCCATCACAGCCAGTGAGAACACATCAGCACACATCACAAAGAACACGCCTGCCGGAAACTAACCGACGAATCTTTTTCAATACTAGACCTTGAAAAATACGGCGACTTCATTTTTTGCTTAGATATCAGTAAGATACCTCGACACCAATTGATGTGCGAAGTTACCACCGGCAAGACAGATTTGTCAAGCAAATTTTCTCTGAAGATTTCCTCATCTTATAAGATTTTGGTCCAAAACCAAAAAAAGCACTACATTAAGTGCCTCGACAGTAAAAAAACGCAACATACAGACAGCCACCCCACAACCATCAAAACAGTGTTCCCAAATCAAACTTTTTTCCATTTGACTTTCGACCCACAAATGGTACCCAACCTCCAACGACAGGCCATCGCAATGGGCGTAATTTCTTTGGGTGGGCCAAAAAAGACCACCCGGACAACACCCTGCGGCACACACCCTGCCATCACGGCACAAACCATGTAATTTATAAGGAAAAACAGAATGAATTCCTCTCAGGATACCTGTTTGCAACCCATAGAGCTCGACGCTCACTTCTGCTTCCACTGCCATCCCGAGCTGTCCTGCTTCAATCTGTGCTGCCATGACCTGATTCAGTTTCTCTATCCCTATGACATCCTTCGCCTGAAAAAGCATCTGGCAACAAGCAGTACAGATTTCCTGAAAGCCTATTGCCTCATCTACGACGGTGAGAGCAGCGGGCTTCCTGTTGTTTCTCTCAAGCCCGACCCCAACCGTCAGCATGCCTGCCCTTTCCTCTGTGAAACCGGCTGCATAGTATATGAGGACAGGCCCGCATCCTGCCGTATTTTCCCTCTGGCCAGAGGGCTGGTACGGAATAGGATCTCTGGCTGCATCGAGGAGCGGTATGCCCGCATTCCCGACCCTCTTTGCAAAGGTTTTGAATCAGACCAGAGCATCCATCTTAAAGACTGGCTCGCCAGCCAGGATATGGATAAATTTAACCGCATGAACGACGCCATGATGCCGCTGATCAGCCTGAAAAACCAACTGCGCCCAGGCCCTCTACCGTTAAGGGAAAGGGAAATATTCATTACTGGATGCTATGACCTGGACCGTTTCAGAAAAAAACACTATGAGACTGGAGCACTGACGGATCTTTTTTCCAAGAAACAGCTGATGCATGCGGCAGACAGTGATGAAGCGCTCCTGCTTCTTGGAATGGACTGGGTCCGCATACAGCTTTTTGGCGAAATAAAATAAACAAAAACTTGTCAACAAGGCATCGCGAACATACATTTTTTTATCAAAACAGGAAAAACCATGCCACTCAAAGGAAAAGTAGCCCTTATACCCGGATCTGTCCGGGGCATAGGCAAGACCATTGCCCTCGATCTGGCCTCACACGGCGCCTCCCTTGCCCTGACCCGCTTTGACTGGGATACGGATTTTACTGCCATGGAAACATCCTTCTCTGAAGCCGGAGTCCCATTCCATATTATCGACATTGACCTCAGAAAAACCGATCAGATTTCTGACCTTATGGCAACAGTCATCTCGCGGTTCGGACGGCTTGACATCCTCATTAATAACATTGAAAGGGGGGGGATGCCCGTTGTCCATGGCAAGTACACCCGAGAGCAGTGGGATCTGGAACAGGAAACCACCCTGCGAGCCAAACAATGGCTGGGAGAACAGGCCATGCCCCATCTTAAGGCATCAGGCAACGGCTGCCTCATCAACATCTCCTCCATAGCCGGTATTACCGGAAGAACGGGACCGGCAGCCCTTCTTTTCAACGATGGTTACGCAGCGGCAAATCGTGGCATAACGGTTCTTACGGAGACCTGGGCACGAATCGGCGCACCGGAGGTGCGGGTCAACGAACTGATGCTGGGTCTTATGGAAACCCGGCACGGACCCCGGACACGCGGATGGAACCTGCTCACCATTGAGCAGCAAAAGGCTCTCACCGGCCACACACTGCTGGGCCGTATCGGCCTGATGGATGATGTGGTCCGGGCAGTGCGCTTTCTCATCCTTGAAGCACCATTCATGACCGGAAGCACCCTGCGCCTTGACGGCGGCTATGTCCTTGGAGGAGAAACAGTACCACCCATGCCACCAGGAATTTTGTAAGCCCATAACAGCTAAAGGCGGTGAAAAACACCGCCTTTCAAGCCACCCCAAAACCCCTGGACCTCTTTTCGGGGCCATCGGAAATATCCTGCCTTCATGCAACCAGAGACACTCCCCCCCTTCTATTTTTTCAACTGCAGGCTTTTGACGTCCATGCCCCACACACTGTGCCGTATCCAGTCGAAACCAAAGCGTAGAAGAGACACATCGTCCTTCTTAAGTTTCCGCTTCAGGTCAGGATGAATTTTGTACCGTTTGAAAAAACTGGACCCGAACACAAAACTCCGGAAAAGGTCTGCATGATAGGCCGCCATAAAAGCCATCTTACCTTTGCGTCCATAGAAGCCCTCTGACCCCCATGGATTTTCAGCAAATAAACCACGCACAAAACCCCATTCCCTTGTCATACGATTGAATTTTTCCGCCTCCTGATCCGCAGCCCATGAGTCAAGGGTCCAGACCCTGGACTCATGGCGCCCCATACAGAAATCCGGAGGGCGAAAAAAAGCTACTGTTTCTGCAACCTTTCCATCAGGACCAAAAAGAGTTCCCTGCTCCACAGGAAAGGTGCGGCAGGTATCCGGCCGGTGGGAGTAGACAGAGCAACCCTGATCCGTCAGAAAAGGGCAGGTTTTCTCTTCATTATCAGCCATCCGCAGAAGGACTTCAGGAAAAAATTCTCCTGTACGCATCACCACGTCAGTATGACGGTCCAGAAAATCATCGGAAGATAAATTCAATGCTTTACACAGCATGAGCACATCATAGGGATAAAGATAAAGATTTAAATTCCGGCAACAGACATTAAAACATGAAAGGCCGCCATGGCAGGAAAACGAAAAATTTTCTCCTGCCCTGATACGTTTTCCAGGCAGCGTATCAAGAGCTTCCACTGACAGGTATTTCATACCACACCCTCCATGCCCACATCCGGCATGGGCAGGACCAGCATTTGGGCAATAGTCAGCCGTATGCGGCCTTCAAATCCTGAACTACGGCGCAATTCCTTCTCAAGCAGAGCAAGCTCCCTGTAATGAGGAGTCCTGTCCAGACAAAATTCATCCATTTTTTCATCAAACATCCCGCATCCCGGCGCCACTACCTCACCATTTCGCCCCATCATCTTCCATGGGACTCCATGGAAACGGCAAATCATAGGCCTGTGAGCATAAACACGACAACGCCCTTCCTCATTCAAAGGGCAAAGACCCCTGAAAACACTTTCTTTTCCCTTTCCATCATGCTGTTTCATTCCCCTGCAAAGAGACTCAGCCCTCTCCCCGGCACGCTGTCTTTCCCATTCCGGCAGGGCCGCAACCCCCCTAAACAGATAAAGCAACTCCACTAGTGTATAATGATAAAAACGGGTCTCACAGCAATTATCCGCACACCCTCTGCAACAGAAGCCCGTCTTTTCCGCAATTTCCCCATAAGCCTTATCCATACGATCGTAGACATCAGCCAGTTTTGAAAAAAAAGAAGCCAGCACCTCCGGCGCAAGCCCTGTTTCGAAACCTTCCATCCTCATCCACCCTTTCGCTGCCTTCACCCATCAGAACTGAGGAAACGGCATAAAAATTCTGTGGTACAGATTCAGAGCATACCGATCCGTCATACTGGCAATGGTATCACAAACCACTTCCTCCCGCGTATCCGTCTCCGGGTTAAAGGGCAATAACTCCATCCGCGTAAGCTCCGCCTGAAGCTGTCCATCATCTTCCATCAGATAGGTAAACAGCTCTGTAAGAATTTTTTTGGCTTTCACAAATTCATTATGCACCTTTGGTGACCGGTAAACATTATCAAAAAGAAACTGGCGCAGCTCTGCCATTGTTTCATATACACTGTCACTCATCCGAAGACAGAACCCTTTTTCCTCATGGGTGCTGTTAAAAATCAGATCCCTGATCATCGTTGTACTCCGAGCCGAATGGGTTTCTCCCAAAACACGTACGCAGGATTCAGGAATCTCATCCCGGCTTATCACTCCGCTTCGAACCGCATCATCAAGATCATGATTCAGGTACGCAATAATGTCGGCAATACGCACCACCCTTCCCTCTATGGTATGGGCCGTCTCTCCAGGCTCCGTTGGAATAATGTTTCCAAACCCCTTTGAGTGTTTGAGAATTCCATCCCTTACCTCATAGGTTAAATTCAGACCAGCCCCTTTTTTTTCCAGCAGATCCACCACGCGAAGACTCTGGGCGGCATGGGAAAAATGCCGGGAATAAATTTCTTTCAGCACGGTTTCCCCTGAATGCCCAAAGGGGGTATGGCCAAGGTCATGGGCAAGGGCCACAGCCTCCGTCAGATCCTCATTGAGGCGCAGGGCTCTGGCAATGGTCCTCGCTACTTCCGCCACCTCCAGGGTGTGAGTGAGCCGAGTTCTGTAATGATCTCCCATAGGAGACAGAAAAACCTGAGTTTTATGCTTGAGACGTCTGAAGCTGTTTGAAAAAACAATGCGGTCTCTGTCCTGCTGAAAAAGAGTCCGGATAGGACAGGACTCCTCCGGGCGCCGCCTTCCCCGGGACGCCGTTACACAGCACCCATAAGAAGCAATAAACCCAGTCTCCCGTTCCTCAAACTGCTCTCGTATGGACATGAGTTGCCTGCCTGCTGAAATTCCGTTATATTCTCTAAGAAAAAACCCCGACCGGACTTCATCCTATGCACAAGACACCACCCCTTGTAAAGTACAAGACAGCGCAAAAAACTCCCCTTGGCACCGATCCTCCTTGTCACACGGCCCTGACCATAGGGGATTCAAACGCACCCTCAAGGATTATTTCCCGCCTACATGGAGCTCCTCCCCATAAATCCGGGCAGAACCACTTTTGAGAAAGGACAGAATCCATGGGCAAGCATCACCTCGTTCTCGGTAGCATGCAGGATGTTATAAGCGGCAGCATCATTGAGGACAATCATGACAACCGCTACAGGCAAAAAATTGCACGCATTCTTCTGAAAAAAGGATATGAAAGAAATCAGATTCAGGCTCGCATACCCGTGGTTCTGAAATGCGATAATAAAAAAGCACTGATCCACCTTGACTTTCTGATTCAAAACCAATCAAAACATACATGCTTTCTTATCCGATACGGTCCGGGGTCCATTGTCACACGAAGAACACCATCACGGGCAGCAGCCATGCTCACCGGCTCGCCACTACTGATTGTTACCAATGGAGAAGATGCGGAACTAATTGAAACCCGCAGCGGTCAGATTCTTGCCCAGGGACTTGAAGCCATTCCCTTCCCCGAAGAACTCCCGGAACCCGGAACCACCATTCCAGTCCTTTCCGCCGAGACAAGAGAACGATGCCACCGCATCCTTTATGCTTTTGAAATCAATGATGCCTGTCCCTGCGATGAAAACATCTGCTATCTTGATAACGGAGATTACCCATGAACAAAGACCACGTAGCCATGACACAGGCCCTTAAACTGGCAAGAGAAGCGCTGGATGCAGGGGAATTCCCCGTTGGCTGCGTCATCACCCTTGATGCAGACATCCTTGCGGCATCAAGGAGGGAAACATCCATCGGGACCCTGCCCAGCGAAATCACCCACGCAGAAATACTTGCCCTCCGCCAGCTGGAACAGATTCTCCCTATGAATGAAAGAAAAAACGCCACCCTGTATACAACCCTGGAACCCTGCCTCATGTGCTACGCCGCCATACTGCTGTCTGGGCTCGGCAGAATTGTCTGGGCCTATGAAGATGCCATGGGTGGCGGCACAAACTGTAACCTTCATGAGGACCTCCCCCCCTTCTATGCAAGCCGACAGCCGGAAATCCGATCTCACTTTCTTAGAGAGGCGAGCCTTTCTCTCTTTAAGTTGTTTTTCAGCAATCCCAAAAACAGCTACTGGAAGGACAGCCCCCTGGCACGATACACCCTTGCAGCACCCTAACCCCTGAATCATTATTCCATTATTATTTCTATATTTATTTCTTGCACAGTCACAAGACATGGGGTATATATTCAGGCTGACCAACTTGAACCGATCACTATCTTTATCAAAAGTGATTTAAACGGATAACGCGCAGCACGAGGAGGTCCGGTATAATTAGCAACGGACGCCAGCAGGGACAAGAAGCCCTGCAACAGAGCAGGACAAGGATCAACCGGAATATCAGGGCAAAGGAAGTCAGGGTCATTGACCCCGATGGAGAACAGCTGGGTATTATGCCTGTACCCAAGGCCCTTGATATTGCCGCAGGGCTGGCACTGGATCTGGTGGAGGTTTCTCCTCAGGCCAAACCGCCGGTCTGTAAAATTATGGACTACGGAAGATTCAAGTACGAGCTTACCAAAAAACAGCAGGAAGCCCGAAAAAAACAAACCGTTGTCCAACTCAAGGAAGTTAAGGTAAGACCCAAAACCGGGGACCACGATCTCGAAACCAAACTTAAAAACATCCGGAAGTTCATAGAGAAGCGTAACAAGGTTAAAGTAACCGTGATGTTCAGAGGTCGGGAAATTACCATGAGTGATCGTGGTCGCAGTGTGCTGGAAAGCATTATTGCTGAGGTTGAGGACGTTGCCGTCGTAGAGTCTACCCCGAAATTCGAGGGCCGGACCATGATGATGATTCTTGTCCCTAAAACCTGAAGTAATCGGTCCGGGCAAACAGTAAAGAAGTGTTCATTCTTCTGGCGTGTGTATTTCCGCGCCAGAATTTTTGTTCTTCATGGCCGGCGGAGCCCGTCTGCAGCACGGCCCAGCGGCAACCCAAAGTCTCTGAAACCGATAGAGAATGGCACAAAAGGAGGCCTTTATGCCAAAAATGAAAACCAACCGGGCCGCAGCCAAGCGTTTTACCCGCACAGGCTCCGGCAAGTTCAAGATCCGGAAGGCAAATTCAAGCCACATCCTGACCAAAAAAACGACCAAAAGAAAACGGAACCTGCGTCAGGGTCAAGTCGCCGATAAAACCAACGAAGCCCAGCTTAAACGCCTGATGCCCTACGCATAAGGGATCAGGCTCCGGCATCCTGTAAACGCTGCTGGAACGCAGCCCCTCTCCGAACCTCGTCATCATAGGACTGAAAAGTCCTGTCCTCCGGGGTGCCCTCGAATCCGGAGATAAAACAGGAACTGCCAATATCCAAACTTAATGAGGAGACATGTCAAATGCGTATCAAAAGAGGCTTTAAAGCCAGACAAAGACGAAAAAAGGTATTAAAGCTAGCCAAAGGCTTTCGTGGAGGCCGCAGCAAACTCTTTCGTACAGCGGCCGACTCTGTAGACAAGGCACTGATGTATGCCTATAGAGACCGCCGCCAGAAAAAAAGAGACTTCCGGCGCCTCTGGATTGCCCGCATCAATGCCGCCGCACGGATGAACGGCCTGTCCTACAGCCGGTTTGTCCATGGCCTGAAAAAAGCCAACATCGATCTGGACCGCAAGGTTCTGGCTGAGCTTGCCATTTCCGATCCCGAAGGTTTTGCCTTGATTGCTAAAACCGCATCCGACAAGCTGCAGGCATAACAGGAAAAGAGCCGCAACAGGTTCTTTTCTGAGCGCTGACAACCATGGCAGGCCAAACAATAAAGCCGGAACCTCAACCCCTCTTTCGGGGCAAGGGAGTTCCGGCTTTTTTTAACTGCCATCCCAACGATGACCGTACCAAAACAGGGCATATGACGTGGAAACCAGTATCGAACAACTGAAAGAAGAGGCCATGGCCGCCCTTGAAACGGCCATGGATGCCGGAGAAGTCCAGGCCCTCAGCGTCCGCTATCTGGGCAAAAAAGGCCTTTTAACCCAACACCTGCGGACCATGGGGACCCTCCCTCCCGAAGAACGCCCCGCCTTTGGCCAACGGGTCAACGCCGCCAAGGAAACCCTTGAAAATGCCTTCTCGTCTAAAAAAGCCGAGCTAGAGGCTGCGGCGGCTGACAGGGCAACGGACATCGACATCTCTCTGCCTGGTCGCCGTCCTGCTACGGGAACCCTGCACCCGCTCACCCGCATCCGAAGAGAAATATCCGATATCTTCAGCCGTCTCGGCTTTGAAATATCCGAGGGGCCCGAGGTGGAGCTGGACTGGTACAACTTTGAAGCGCTCAATATTCCGCCCCATCACCCGGCCAGAGACATGCAGGATACCTTTTATGTATCGGACAACGTTGTCCTGCGCACCCACACATCTCCCATACAGATCCGGTTCATGGAAAATCACCAGCCACCCATCCGTATCATAGCTCCTGGCCGGGTTTATCGCTGCGACTCCGACATCACCCACACGCCCATGTTTCATCAGATAGAAGGCCTCCTTGTGGATGACAAGGTCAGCTTCGGAGATCTGAAGGGCATTCTTACAGCGTTTATCCATGCCCTTTTTGACAAAGAAACCAGCCTCCGTTTTCGTCCCAGTTTTTTCCCCTTTACAGAACCCAGCGCAGAAGTCGATATCCGCTGCGTTATGTGCCGGGGAAAAGGGTGCCGCATATGCTCCCAGACAGGGTGGCTCGAAGTCCTTGGCTGTGGCATGGTACACCCCGTTCTTTTTGAAAACACCGGCATCAACCCTGACCATTATCGGGGTTTTGCCTTTGGCATGGGTGTGGAGCGTCTGACAATGCTGAAGTATGGCATCGACGATCTGCGGAAATTTTTTGAAAACGACATCCGATTCCTGGAGCAGTTTTAGCCATGAAACTCAGCCTGAACTGGCTTAAAAGCCTTCTACCGATCTCCATGAAACCCGAAGATCTCGCACACGCCCTCACCATGACCGGCCTTGAGGTGGAAGCCATAGAAAGGCCCTTTGACCATCTGGACGGCATGGTTGCGGGCCGCATCTTTGACATAGCCCCCCATCCCAACGCAGACAAACTGCAGACATGCAAAGTGGATACGGGAAAACAAATTTTTCACGTGGTCTGCGGAGCTCCCAATATCCAAGAAGGCATGATGGCCCCACTGGCACCGGCAGGCACCGGCATGCCCGACGGGACCATTCTCAAAAAAGGAAAAATCCGGGGGGAAATCTCCGAAGGTATGCTCTGCAGCGCAAAGGAACTGGAACTGGACAATGACCACCCTGGCATACTGCCCCTCCCTCCGGGAACCTCTCCGGGAACACCGCTATCTGCAGTGCTGGACATGGCAGATACGGTTCTGACCATCGGCCTTACCCCCAACAGGGTTGACTGCGCCAGCGTCATGGGCCTTGCCCGGGAAATAGCCGCCTTCGGAGATCAGCCCTTCTCTCCCCCTGCCATAAATGTCCCCGGTTCTGACCCTTCACTTGGCCCCATCAGCAGACACACCAGCGTCACGGTGGAAGATCCGGAAGGCTGCCCCAGGTATGCAGCCAGATTACTATCAGACATCAGGGTTGCCCCCTCACCGGCCTGGTTAAAAAACCGGCTGATTGCAGCAGGACTTCGCCCCATTAACAATATTGTGGACATCACCAACTTCGTGATGCTGGAAACGGGGCAGCCCCTGCATGCCTTCGATTTTGACACCCTCGAAGAAAACCGTATTGTGGTCCGCCGGGCAAAACAGGGAGAAACCTTCATCACCCTGGATGAAAAGGAACACAAATTAAATACGGATATGGTCATGATCTGCGACGGGAAAAAGCCTGTAGCCATTGGCGGCGTGATGGGCGGCCTCCACTCCGGAGTAACGGAAAAAACGCAGCGGGTACTCATTGAAAGCGCCTGCTTTGATGCTCCATCCATACGCAGAACCTCAAAAACTCTCGGCATTTCCACCGACTCATCCTATCGTTTTGAGCGTGGTGTCGATCCCCTCGGAACCCTTTACGCCCTTGACCGGGCAGCAGCGCTGATGGCAGAACTCGGAAAGGGAAAGCTTGCGGACGGCAGCATTGACATTCACACCCTCTCTCCGCCGAAAAAGCCCATTCCGGTCACCAGCCGGTTCATCAACGAGCGGATTGGATTGAACCTTTCCGCAGCAAGCATGGCAGCACTTCTCAGCAAAGTCGGCTTTACCGCAGTTGTCAGGGAGGAAAGCCTTCAAGTGGAAATACCCTCCTTCCGAGTGGATATATCCCGAAAAGAAGACATCTCGGAAGAAGTGGCAAGGCTTTACGGATATGACAACATTCCCGTCACGTTTCCGGAAATGCCCGCAGAAACCCGGCTGGACCCTCCGTCCGTGGGCTTCCGCCACAAACTGCAGGACCATATGACCGGACTTGGTTTTCAGGAAATCATCACTTACAGTTTTGTCGCAAAAGACAGTGCGGACAAACTGCGCCTGCCTGAAAACCACGGAATCCGGGCTTCCGTGTCCCTACAGAACCCCATTTCCGAAGAACTGGCCGTAATGCGCACAAGCCTGGTTCCCGGGCTGTTGGGTGTACTGGCGCGCAACCTTGCCCAGCAGGAAAAAAACCTGAAATTTTTTGAAATCGGTACAACCTTTACCCCCGTCGCCGGAAAGGATCTTCCCCAGGAAAAAGAAATTCTGATCCTTGCATGGACAGGGAAACGCAACCCCGCCGGATGGCACACCCGACCGGCAGACTGCGATTTCTTTGATATGAAAGGTGCAGTGGAAGCGCTTCTCCGATTGATCCACGTGCCTGCTGCAGACTTCACTGCCCCCGAAAATCAAGCAGATCTTCCATGGACTCGCAGAGGATCCTGTGCCTGCATCCATTCCGACAGCACACTTCTCGGCCATATATATGAGGTACACCCTGAAACGGCCCGGCTCCATGATGTCAGACAACCCGTTTTTATAGCAGAGCTTTCTCTCAACACCCTCATGAAACAAAGGAAAACCCTGCAGCACACAAAGGAAATACCACGATACCCGGCCACAACCCGTGACATCACCCTTATTCTTGATAAATCCATTCCAGCCGGACAGGTACTGGCCCGGGCCAGAGAAAACCAGCCCGCCATACTGGAGTCCGTTTCCATCCACGACCTGTATCAGGGAGACAAGGCTCCCGAAACAAAAAAAAGTCTTACCCTGCGCATGGTCTACCGCTCCCAGACAGAAACCCTTGCAGACAAAAAAGTAAACAAAGTCCAGGAAAAAATCAGCCAGTCTCTTCAGGATTCATTCCAGGCCTCCCTCCCGTCCTGACCCAGAATCTCCCTGCCGAAAACGGCGGGGAGATTTTCTCAAAAAACCAAGCTTGACAAATCTGTCCGGATAACCTATTAAATGCAACTGGTATGTATTTCGCTTTGAATTTTACGTATAATAGTGAATAAAAAAGCGGTTGTACATTAACCAACAGTACCGGAATCGCCACGGAAAACGGGCCACTGCCCGTTTTTTCTTTATGGAATTCCGGTCTTCCTTTTGCTTTGGAGGACCCCGGTTGCATACGGAACATCAAACTTTGATTCAACGCGTTCATGATCTTGCCCAGCCCCTTCTGGAATCTCAGGGACTGGAGCTTGTTCTGGCAGATCTGGTTTTGGAAGACGGTCGACGAATTCTCCGTATCTTTCTGGACAAACCGGGCGGGATAACTCTGGACGACTGCGTCCGTTTTGCAAAGGAGTTCGGTTACCTGCTGGACATTCACATCAACATTCCCGGCCAGTACAGTCTTGAGGTATCTTCTCCTGGCATCAACCGGCCCCTTGTCAAGCCCTGGGATTTTGAACGTTTTGCCGGGGAAACAGTACGGGTTCGCACCCGGATTCCCATAGACGGCCAGCGCAATTTCAGAGGTGAACTTCTGGGCATCACCGAAGGCATGGTGCACATCAAGCTCGAGGAAAAGACCGCTGCCATTTCCTTCGGGGAAATTCATTCAGCACGGCTCTGCCGGGATTAACGGAGACCACATCATGCTCTTCAGCGATATAAAAAGGGTAATAGAACAGGTCAGTCGGGACAAGGGTATTCCCATGGAAACCCTTATCCATACTCTGGAAGAAGCCCTGGAATCTGCTGCCAAGAAAAAATTGGGGTCCCACATCGACGTGGAGGCTCAGTACAATCCGGATTCGGGTGAAATAGAGGTTTTTCAGTTCCGGGAAGTGGTGGAGGACATCACCAACCCGGATTTTCAGCTCAGCCTCGAAAACGGCCGAAAACTGGACCCGGACTGTGAAATCGGTGATTCCCTCGGAACCAAGCTGGACACCACAAGCTTTGGGCGCATAGCCGCGCAGTCTGCCAAGCAGGTTATCATCCAGAAGGTCAAGGATGCGGAGCGCAATGCGGTCTATGAAGGCTTTATTGACCGTAAGGGAGAAATCATCAATGGCATTGTGCAACGGGTAGACCGGGGAGACATCATTGTCAATCTCGGCCAGACCGAAGCCTTGCTTCCCGCCAGAGAACAGATCCCCAGAGAAACATACCGAAGAGGCGACCGCATCCGGGCCAGCATCATGAAGGTTCTTCAGGACAGCCGTGGGCCACAGATTGTTCTTTCCCGCACCCACCCTCAGTTTCTCATTGCCCTTTTCCGCAGTGAAGTACCGGAGGTTGCCGAGGGTGTCGTAACCATAGAAACGGCCTCCCGAGAGCCCGGAGTAAGGGCCAAAATTGCTGTCTCATCTCAGGATTCCGGGGTTGACCCCGTAGGTGCCTGCGTCGGCATGAAAGGATCCAGAGTTCAGGCGGTGGTACAGGAACTTCGGGGAGAAAAAATCGACATTATTTCATGGAGCCCGGATGCGGCCCGCTTTGTCTGCAACGCCCTCGCTCCGGCCGAAATTCTCAGGGTAGTTATCGATGAGGACAACCGGGCCATGGAAGTGATCGTTCCCGACGAATTTCTTTCCATTGCCATTGGTAAAAAAGGTCAGAACGTCCGCCTTGCATCCAGACTGACCGGATGGCACCTTGATGTCAAAAGTGAGGCATCCTACAGCCTTGCCATGAAAGAAGGCTATGCCACCCTGATGAAAATCCCGGGTGTAGGCATGACACTTGCCGAAGCCCTTTATTCCGAAGGCTTCACTAGTCCTCAGGACGTGGCTGACGCAACGATTGAAGATCTGCTGCAGGTGGAGGGTATGGATGCTGAGACGGCTGAAGCCATCATTGAGGCAGCCCAGCAAGAGAACACCCCAGCCAATAATACAAACAGACCCGGTCCCGGGATCTTCGCAGATAGGGAGTCAACAGACACCGCATCCGCAGAAACCGCACCGGACACAACCACTATAGAAGAGAACCGGCAGGTCCCCGCAGATGAAGCGGCGACACCGGAATCGGAAAACGAGTAATTCCGGACCGGGAAAACCGCGGTGATTCGGAAGCTTCAGAGGGCTGACCTCTGCTACCGGTGAGAAGGGGGATATGGATGGGACGTATGCGAGTCTATGAACTGGCCAAGGAGCTGAATATGACCAACAAGGCGCTCCTCGACAAAATTTATAAAATGGACGGGGTTGAGGTGCGCAGCCACATGAGTGCCTTGGAGGATGGTGAAATAGAAACTATCCGGCGCTTTGTCATGGGAAAAGACAGTGAAGAGGAAAGCCGCAGGGTACAGCCAGCGGTGGTACGGCGCCGCAAGCGTCGGCCGGGACGTTCTTCCGGTACGGAAACATCTCAACAGCAGCCACCCTCTTCTTCGGAAACCACGGAGCCCATGCCTTCGGATGACACATCCGTTTCCGAAGAAAAGGCAGCGGAATATGCGGCCTTGGACCCTGAGGAAACTTCCCTTCCCCAAAGACCTGCAACCAAAGATTCTGCGTCTGCAGAACAGGAACATCCTGTGCAGAAACCCGCAAAACCCGCGAGTGGAGCCAAAATTATTTTCCGCCCCCCGGAATCGAAAACGGAGGCAGCAGTGCCTGCCCCTGTCGAGACGCAGCAGTCTCCGGAAGATACCCCCCCTGCAGAGGCTCCCGTTGAAGAAATCACCCCTGCTCCCGTTTCAGAGGAAAGAACCTCCGCAGTCATGAAAGACGCAGATAATTTGTCAGCAGAAGAAACCACAACGGAAGACACTCTGAACAAAACCTCCGATGACAAACCGGCTGCGGAAATCAAAAAAAGTACGGAAAGCTCCCCTGAAGCGGATGATGCTACCCGCAATGACCGGAAAAAGAAAAAAAGCACTGCGGCAAAAATCATCAAAAGGATTGATCCGGCTGTTCTTCAACAGATGAAATCCGATCGCAGCCCTTCTGCCAAACAAGCGGCCAAACCTGTCGCCGCTCCAGCTGTCATTCCTGTTCCCGAGCCGGACCCTCTGGAAATACTCCTTACTTCTGAAACGCCATCACAGGAAGCGGCTCCCTCCAGCGGAAGCCGCAAAAAAAAGGGGAAAGACAGTCTTTCCAAAGATCTGGCCGAAACCCGCAACGACGAAAACGAGCGCAGGGGCAAGAAAAAAGGTCGTAAGAAATCGGTTGTGGAAGGAGATGCCCTCTACAATCGTGGTAAAAAAGGGAAAAAGGGCAAAAAACAGGAACAGCACCAGAAGACTCAGATCACGGTACCCAAAGCTATCAAGCGCCGTATCAAAGTGGATGATACCATTGTACTCTCCGAACTTGCCAAGCGCATGGGGATTAAAGCCAGCCTCATGATCCAGAAACTCATGATGATGGATGTCATGGCAACGGTAAATCAGACCATTGACTATGATACCGCTACCGTCGTTGCCGGTGAGTTCGGATTCGAGGTGGAAAAGGCCGCCTTTGAAGAAGAGAACATCCTTCAGGGCCACGAAGACCGGCCTGAAGAACTCATTACAAGGGCACCTGTAGTAACGGTTATGGGTCATGTAGACCATGGAAAAACATCCCTGCTGGATACCATCCGTAAAACCCGTGTTGTGACCGGAGAAGCCGGTGGGATTACTCAGCATATTGGTGCCTACTCCGTGGAAACGGACAGAGGACGCATCACATTCCTGGATACTCCCGGCCACGAAGCCTTCACCGCTATGCGGTCCCGAGGTGCGAAAGTTACGGATATTGTTATTCTGGTCGTTGCTGCCGATGACGGTGTCATGCCCCAGACCGTCGAAGCCATCAACCATGCCAAGGCAGCGGAAGTCCCCATTATAGTGGCTGTCAATAAGATGGACAAGCCCGGGGCTGAACCCGACCGGGTAAAACGCGAGCTGTCTGAAAAAGGTGTTCTCGCAGAAGACTGGGGCGGAGACACCATTTTCACCTATGTATCAGCCAAAGAGGACACGGGCATAGACAATCTGCTGGAAATGGTACTCCTCCAGGCGGAAGTCCTTGATCTGAAAGCCAACCCGGATAAAAAAGCCCTGGGCCATGTTGTGGAAGCCAAGCTGGACACGGGCAGAGGCCCGGTGGCTACCGTACTTATTCAGGAAGGCACCCTCCGGACCGGAGATGCCGTTGTCTGCGGTATCCATCATGGCAAGATTCGTGCTATGATCAATGACAAAGGCGACCATAACGCTGAGGCCGGCCCTTCCATTCCCGTTGAAATTCTGGGCCTTTCCGGTGTTCCGGCTGCGGGTGATGAGCTTTTTGCCCTTAAAGATGAAAAAGACGCCAAACAGGTTTCCCAGCATAGGTCTCAGAAGCAGAGAGCAAAGGAACTGGCACGTACCAGCCGCATGAGCCTTGAAAAACTCTTTGAACAGATGGAAGAAGGAGAAGTCAAAGAGCTGAACCTCATTCTGAAGGCTGACGTTCAGGGTTCCATAGAAGCCATACGGGATTCTCTGGAAAAAATGTCCACTCAGGAAGTTAAAATCCACATCATTCATGCAGCCACAGGCACGGTTACAGAATCCGACATATCTCTGGCTGCCGTATCCAACGCCATCATTCTCGGCTTTAATGTCCGTCCCGGAGCCAAAGTGCATGAAATGGCCAAGGAAGAGAATGTGGATATGCGCTTCTATGATATCATCTACAATGCCCTGAAAGACATCCAGGATGCCATGGTGGGCATGATGGCATCCACCTTCGAAGAAAAGGTTCTTGGCAGAGCCGAAGTCCGCCAGACCTTCTTCATTCCGAAAACAGGAACCATTGCCGGCTCCTTTATCACGGATGGTAACGTATACAGAAATCAGAAGGTGCGCCTGCTGAGAGACGGCGTCATTATGTACGATGGCCGCATGTCCTCCCTCAAACGTTTCAAAGAAGACGCAAGGGAAGTGGCCAAAGGATATGAATGCGGAATTGGCATTGAAAATTACAACGATATAAAAGTGGGTGATATTATTGAATCTTATGAAATCATTGAGATCAAGCCCACCCTGAAGGAGTAAACGCCGCTCCGTACAGCATCTCCTCACACAATCAGAAACCGCCCGGAGAGCGATGCTTCCCCCGGGCGGCTTTATTTGCTACAAAACTGCCTGATCATAAATTCAGGTTCGTTAAAGGAGTCATCATGAAAGCCTCCCCCAGAGCTGACAGGATCCGAGGCCGCATCCTTGAGGTTGTTGCAGGCCTTCTCAGCCGCGACATCCAGGATCCCCGCCTGCACCTTGTGACCATCACCGGTGTTGATATCAGCAGGGATCTGCGCATAGCCACAATTTTTTTTACCACTGTCAGCGGACCTCAGGCACAGGCCGATGCACTGAAAGGTTTTGAAAGTGCCAAGGGATTTATCAAGCGTCATGCAGCCAAAGAACTCGGCTTACAATATATGCCCGACCTTCGTTTTCGCCATGATGACTCTTTTGACTACGGAGCCCGCATGGAGAAAAAGCTCCGCGAGGTGATGGCAGAAGACAGGAAAGATGACAATCATGATCAGGAATCTTCTTAACGAATCGTCCCATCTCCTGCTGGTCTCCCATGTGCAGCCTGATGGCGATGCCATAGGTTCCCTTCTGGCCCTTGGGTTGAGTCTCCAGGCCCAAGGGAAGCATGTCACCATGTACAATGAGGATGGCACTCCTCCTTCCTTTGCTTTTTTACCTGGCACAGAAAGAGTCACGGAACATCCCGGAGAGCTGGCCCAATACGACACCCTTATCGTGCTGGACTCCGGAGACACCGATCGTATGGGCAGCCGGGCCCAGGAACTGATGAGCATCCCCTGCATTATCAATATCGACCATCACCCCAGCAATACTCTCTTCGGATCCCTGAATATGGTGGATCCAGAAGCTGCCTCCACCACAGTCATGGTGTGGAGACTGCTGCAACAGATGGAATGGCATATACCGACAGAAGCTGCATGGGCCATATACACAGGTATTTTCACGGATACCGGTGGTTTCCGATTTGGCAACACCAATACGGAGGCCCTTTCCATAGCCGCCGCCATGACATCTCTGGGAGCAGACCCGGAAACCGTATCCAGACATATCATGGGCAGCTATTCCTTTGCCTATATCCGACTGCTTCAGGAAGCCCTCAGCTCCATCCGCCTGGCTGCAGACGGGAAGCTGGCTTCCATGACCCTTACCAGGCACATGCTTGAAAAAACGGGAGCTACAGAAGGAGAGGCCAGTGGCCTTGTCAACTATGCACGCTATATTGATGGCGTAAAAATGGCTGCATTGATCCGGGAAAAAGATACCCACACAGAAACGGAACCTTCCTACAAAATCAGTCTCAGGGCGGACGGAGATATGGATGCAGCTGCCATTGCAGTGGCCCATGGCGGTGGTGGTCACAGAGCTGCTGCCGGTTTTTCCACATCCCTGCCTCCGGAAAGCATTCTCAAAATGCTGGAAACCTGCATCCAAACCACGAAAAACGACAGCCAGCGCCTATGACAATGGACGGAATACTTCTCATCGACAAACCCCGCGGCCTCAGCTCTGCGGCGGTTGTGGGATGCATCAAAAGAACTTTTGGCCTTAAAAAAATCGGGCATGCAGGAACACTGGACCCTTTTGCAACGGGCCTTCTTGTTCTCTGTCTGGGAAGAGCCACACGCATTTCCAGATATTTTCTGGGCGGAGATAAAGCCTATGAAGCCACTCTGAGGCTAGGGTTTGCAACGGATACTCTGGATCCGGAAGGGGCCATTACAGAGCAGGCACCCATACCGCAGGTAACCCCCAAAGCAATCCGTGATATTTTTAAACAATTCTCAGGGCCCATACGGCAGATTCCCCCAGCCTATTCCGCCTTGAAACATAATGGTGTTCCACTTTACCGTCTTGCAAGGCAGGGAAATCCCGTGCAGAAACCTGCTCGCTCCGTAGTAGTTCACACCCTTGCATTACAAGACATCGCACTACCGGACATCCGCTTTTCCGTTCACTGCTCCTCTGGAACCTATATCCGCACACTGGCAGCAGACTTTGCCCGCTCCATGGGCACCGTGGGGCACCTCGTGGAACTGAGAAGGACCGAGTGCTGTGGATTCAGCATCCATAAGGCGTTGAACCTGGAAGAGTGCCTGGAAAAAGCCCGGCAGACTCCCGCCATGCTCCCCGACTTGATCCCAATGACAGAAGCCCTACACTTTCTGCCCGGAGTCAGGGTAAATAATGCTTTGACGGAAAAGATCTTTCATGGCAAAGTGCTCAGCACAGCGGAAATCTTGCCTTCCGTTCCTCACTTCGGCCCTGTGCGCGTACTGAACGCAGAGAGCAGGCTTGTGGCTGTAATCCGACGAAATGAGGACGACCCGGATTTTTTCTGTTACGATGCAGTGCTGGCCGACGGGACAGCATAACAATCAGAGACAAGGGGCAAACCCAAACATTGCAAGACAGGCCTGCCCCCTCTTATCACCATGCCCTTTTGCATATCGTTTAAGCCTAAAGGCTTACGGTCTGAATGGAATATCGGATCGAAAACGCAGAAGGTTTCAGCCATTATTATTCCAAACGAGGAGACGTACTGTGGTATTCACAAATGAACAAAAAAAAGAAATCATTGAAAAATTCAAGACCCATGAATCCGACACCGGTTCCCCGGAAGTGCAGATTGCTCTTTTGACCCACAGAATCAGCTATCTTACGGAGCATCTCAAGATCCATAAAAAAGATCATGCTTCCCGCAGAGGACTGCTGATTCTGGTTGGACAGCGCAGGCGTCTGCTGAACTACCTCAAGAAAAAAGAAGCACAGCGTTACAGAGACATCATCGCAGCCCTCGGACTGCGCCGCTGATCTTTCCCGGGATTTTTTTCCCGAGCCCTTCACCACAGGGGTTCAGGTACTGCCTGAGCCCCCCATATTAGCCCCGCGCCTGATGCGGACAAAGAGGGACTTCCGCATAAACATCTTTACGCCTCCATCCTCCAGCCTGTCTCCATATCCGGAGACGTCTAGATGTTTCTGCGTAAGTCCGTTTCCACGCTTGTCCTGCATACGGCCATAAGCGCAAGGAGTTTTCATATGCAATATACCTATTCCACAGAAATCGACGGCAAAAGCATTTCCATCAGCACCGGAAAAATTGCCAAGCAGGCCTCCGGCACGGCTATTGTTCAGTGCGGTGAAACCATTGTCATGGTAACGGCCGTATCTTCCAACGATGAAAGGGACATTGATTTTCTTCCCTTAACCGTTGAGTATCAGGAAAAAATCTATGCAGCGGGACGGATCCCCGGCAACTACTTCCGCAGGGAAATGGGAAGGCCCAGTGAGAAAGAAATTCTCACCTGCCGTCTTATCGACCGCCCCATACGCCCCCTTTTCCCTAAAGGCTACCGCAGTGAAATCCAGATTATTGCCACCGTGCTTTCCATGGATAAGGAAAATGATCCGGATGTGCTTGCCATTATTGGTACCTCAGCCGCCCTCACCATATCAGACATCCCCTTTGAAGGGCCCATTGCTGGGATACGGGTGGCCAGAATCCAGAACAAATTTGTTTTCAACCCCACGTTATCGGATCTCAAACATCCGGAATGCGACATGAATATCGTGCTGGCCGGATCTAAAACCGGTATTGTCATGGTAGAAGGCGGCACGAACTTTGTCAGTGAAGCCGATGTACTGGATGCCATCTTTTCCGGCCATGATGCCATACAGCCTCTCATCCGCATTCAGGAGCAGCTCCAGGAGAGTGCCGGCAAGTCCAAACGGAGCTTCACTCCTCCGGCAGTCGATGCAAGTCTGGCCGCAAAAGTAACCGAACTGGCAGCAACCCACCTTACACAGGCATTAAAAGCCAATGATAAAATGGTTCGTAAAGCCAATGTCAGTGCCGTCAAGAAACAGTTGCTGGAAGATCTTGGAGAGGAAGGGGCTGAGCGCAAAGGCGAAGTTATGGGCCTTTTCGAAAGCCTCATGAAAAAGGTCAGCAGAAAAATTGTGCTGGAAGAAGGAACTCGTGTAGATGGACGGGCTTTTGATGAAGTCCGCCCCATCAGCTGTGAGGTTGGTATATTGCCCCGCCCCCACGGTTCTGCCCTTTTCACCCGCGGAGAGACTCAGGTTCTGGGAGTTCTGACACTGGGATCCGGCCGGGATGAGCAACGCATCGAAACCCTTTCCGGTGACGAGACAAAACCCTTCATGCTGCACTATAATTTCCCCCCCTATTGCGTGGGCGAAGTAAAAAGATTTGGTGCGCCCAGCCGGAGGGAATTTGGCCATGGAGCCCTTGCCACCCGTGCCATTGAACCCGCTCTCCCCGTGGCTGAAAACTTTGAGTACACCATACGACTGGTCTCTGAGGTGACCGAATCCAACGGATCGTCCTCAATGGGTACTGTCTGCGCCGGTACCCTGGCCCTCATGGACGGAGGGGTACCCATCAAGGCTCCCGTATCCGGCATAGCCATGGGCCTTGTAAAAGAAGGAGACCAGGTGGTAGTCCTATCTGATATACTCGGAGACGAAGATCACACTGGAGATATGGACTTCAAGGTGGCCGGTGGCGAAGCGGGCATCACTTCCATTCAGATGGATATCAAAATCACAGAGCTCTCCAGAGATATTATGGAAAAGGCTCTGGATCAGGCCAAAAAAGGCCGCCTTCACATTCTGCAGACCATGCTGGCTGCCATTCCCCATACCCGGGATGATCTTTCTCCCTATGCCCCCAAGGTCTTTACCATCAAAATCAACCCTGATAAGATCCGGGATCTCATTGGGCCTGGCGGCAAAATGATCCGTGCCATACAGGCGGAAACCAACTGTGATCTCAATGTGGATGATTCCGGAACGGTGAAAATTTCAGCAGCTAACCTTGACGATGCCGAAGCAGCCAAACAACGGGTTCTTGAAATCTGCATGGAGCCGGAAGTAGGCGAAATCTATACTGGAAAAGTCGTACGTACAACTGATTTCGGGGCCTTTGTTCAGCTCAAACCCGGAACCGACGGCCTTGTTCATATTTCCGAACTTGCCCACCATCGTGTCAAAAAAGTCACGGATGTGGTCAATGAAGGAGACGAACTTCAGGTAAAAGTCCTTGAAATTTCAAGAGACGGCAAAATTCGTCTCAGCCATAAGATTCTTCTGGAACCACCCGCAGGAACTCCGGATGCTCCTGAAAACGGAGACAGCGACCGTCCACGCCGGGATGATTCTAACAGCAGCAGACCCCGTCGGAGATAACAAGAATTTCATATGGACCCGATGACCCGAAAAACTACACTGGCCAACGGTGTCCGGATTCTTACCCACCAGGTACCCCATGTGCGATCCGTCGCCATGGGTATCTGGGTTGATGTTGGAGCAAGGGATGAATCCGAAGAGGAAGCGGGATACTCCCACTTTCTGGAACACATGATGTTTAAAGGCACACAGAGACGCTCCGCTTATGAACTGGCCAAGGCCTTCGATGCCATAGGCGGACAGTCCAATGCCTTTACCACAATGGAAACAACCTGCTACCATGCACGCGTGATGGATACCCACCTTCCCGTCATGGTGGACATTCTCGCGGATATGTTTCTGAACTCCTGTATAGATCCGGAAGAAATAGAAAATGAACGACCTGTCATTCTTCAGGAAATCGGCATGCTGGAAGATTGCCCGGAAGAATTCGCTCACCATCTTCTGGAAAAATATGCATGGGGAGAACATCCACTTGGGCGGTCTATCCTTGGCACCCCCAAAAATATTCTCAACCTTACATCCAAAGATCTGACTCAATTTTTCCGAAAATACTACTGTCCTTCCCGTGTTATTATATCCCTTGCCGGAAATCTGGAGCACGGTCACGTACTTGATCTGCTGGCTCCGGCATTTGAAATTCTTCAGCCGGGTCAGGGTCGTTCCGATCGGTACACTCCCCTGCTCCAAAAAGGTGTTCGTGTTACCGCCCGACCCATTGAGCAGGTGCATCTCTGTCTTGGTGCGCCCGGACTGGCCATCACCCACGAAAACCGTTTCTCCGCTTCTCTGCTCACCACCATTCTGGGCGGCAACATGAGCTCACGCCTTTTTCAGGAAATACGGGAAAAAAGAGGACTGGCTTATTCGGTTTATGCTTTTTCTGCCGGACACATGGACACGGGGATGATGGGTATCTATGCAGGGGTAGCCCCCAGCACCGTGGAAACGTCTGCCGAACTCATACACAAAGAACTGCAACGTCTCTGCACGGATCCGGTAAGCACGGAGGAACTGGAAGGAGCCAGAGCCTATACAAAGGGTAACATTCTCCTTTCCATGGAAAACACAGAGAATCTTATGGTAAAACTGGCCCAGAATGAAATCCATTTCGGCCGCTATATTCCCGTGGAAGAAACCCTTACCAAAGTCGATGAGGTTACACAGGAGAGTATTATCCGTCTGGCCTGTACAGCCTTTTCAGAAAATCACTTTCTGGTTTCCATTCTTGGTCCTTCAGACAGTGCCGCATCTCTGGGGGATAAATTCGGAATTCGAGAAGCAAAAGAACTCTCTGGGGAAAAAAAAGCATGAAAGTTCCCATTCTCCGCTTACAAAATGCCGGGGACATGGATCTGCCCTCCTACATGACAGAGCATGCCGCCGGCATGGATATTCCGGCGGCCGAAGACTGCCTTCTTGAACCTGGCGATATACAAGTGATCTCAACCGGCTTTGCCATGGCGCTGCCTCCGGAACTGGAAGCCCAGATACGGCCCCGGAGTGGACTGGCAATCCGTCATGGCATTACAGTTGTCAATGCTCCTGGCACAATCGATGCTGATTACAGGGGAGAAATCAAGATTGGACTCATCAATCTCGGGAAAAAACCATGGCAAATACGTCGGGGGGAACGCATAGCCCAGATGATTATAGCACCCGTATGCCGCATCATATGGGAGGAAACGGACTGTCTTGAAGATACGGATAGAGGAGACGGAGGATTCGGGCATACAGGAATGGGAGGTTCTGCATGAAAGATGGCTGCATGCCCCCTCGCCGGTCCCTTTCCCTCACGGTGCTGGCCAGTGGCAGCAAGGGCAACTGCATTCATATTGATGACGGGGAGACAGCCATTCTTATAGATGCAGGGTTTTCATGCAAAGAAATCACACGCCGCATGGAACTTTACAATATTTCACCGAAAAAGCTGTCTGCCATAATCCTCTCCCACGAGCACGGCGATCATGTCACAGCCGCCGGAGTCCTTTCACGGAAATTCAATATTCCCGTATACGGAACAACGGGTACCTTAAACGCTGCAGGAAATAAAACGGGGACTCTTTTTCAGCGCAAGGACATTACCTCCGGAGTACCCTTTGCGGTGGACCGATTCCTTATCCACCCCTTTTCCATTTCCCATGATGCGGCAGATCCAACAGGGTTCACCATCAGCTCTGCCTGTGCCAAGATCGGTATCGCGACCGATCTTGGCATTGCCACAACTCTGGTTAAGGCGCATCTCATGGGGTGTCATGCTCTGGTTCTGGAAGCCAATCACTGCCCGGATATGCTGGACAGGGGACCTTACCCATGGGCTCTTAAGCAACGGGTAAAAAGTCGGGCAGGCCATCTCTCCAACACAGCCGCACGGGACCTTCTGGGGGAGCTGGCCAATCCCAGCCTGTCTCATGTTATTCTTGCCCATCTGAGTGAAAAAAATAATCTCCCTGAAAAAGCGAACCGTATTGTTGGGGAGGCGCTGGACCAGACCACTACCAAGCTTTTTACTGCCTGTCAGCCTGCTCCGTTAGCCCCGATCCGACTGACGATGCCCGCTGCCAGACCTCTCTGCGCCTGATACGAATAAGCGTAAAACGCCGTGGATAAAACCATTGATTTTGCCGGGCGAGTCAAAACAGTGATGGCTTTTAATTCTGACGAGTGGGGGGCCTAGCATGGCTGTTTGCATAGTTTCAAACTGGCCCTGAAAAAAGCAGACATAAAAAAACCGGCCTATGCCGGTTTTTTTCTACAGCCCAATAAGGTGTGCCCCCCCGGGATTATTATTCATTTGGGCCTCTTAAAACGATATTCCATTTTCATTTCTTTCGTATTTGGCGTTACACCAAAAAGTGTCCATCCCCGTTCCTGATAGTGACGCAGAGACTCCGTATGACGCATGGCATTGAGGCCATCCATCAATACTTTTTTATATTCAACATTTACATTAAGCATAACACACCTCCAAAGTCAGAAAGCGTTGCAGGTCCATCATCTTCACAAAATCGGACCCGACCATGCAGTATCTCTTTGACAAGATCTGCACCTAAGGTGTTCTGAACCATTTCATTCGTGGACTAAGGCCGCAGGCTTCTTTGTGGCTAGCCAAATAAATCCTAAAATAATAACCGGCGGCCTTACAGTCCGGTGCATAGGATACCGGACAAAAGAGGGAGGGGGCACAACAAGTACTAAAATCTATCATTTATCCCCACACGTCAAGTCTTTTTTTAGAAACACCCTATCTCCGGGCCCGCAAAGATCGAAACAACCGGATCAAGGTACTGGAATGGTAACTCAGCACCCCTTTTTTATCCTCATGGCATCTATCCTGTTTACAAAAAGGCTGCAATCCTATATGGAACCAACTTAAACTGCGATGTTCATAACTGAAAAACGATAACGATCCTTCGTTAAAAGGATCGATGAACCAAGAGGGGTTATCATGGCAAAAAAACCGATTAAGAAAAAAACCACGACAAACCCGAAGAGCACCACATCAGAAACTACCTCCACCACAAAAGCAACCCGCACGACCAGCAAAACCAGTGCTGCAAAAAAAAGTACCAGCACTAAAAAAACCAGTGCCACCAAAACTTCCCCTAAAAAAGAGACACAGAGTATTCTTTTACGGAAATTTGATGACTGGAGGCCTGCGTCTCTTTTTCAGGTCCCCCCAAGCATGGTCACAATTCCTTCCGCGCCTCCATTTACGAATGCATCCGATGATAAAGAAATAAAACGGATCAAAACACTCCTTCTGCAAACGCACTCTCCAGACGACTTCATTCTCTCTCCTGAAAAAAAGGCCGCACAGGAAGCCAGGTTTACAGCGCATGAAGAAGCACGCATGAAGGCGGAAGAAGAAGCAAAAAAGAAAGCCGAAGAAGAAGCGCGCATAAAGGCGGAGAAGAAGCAAAAAAGAAAGCCGAAGAAGAAGCGCGCATGAA
>NZ_JAPFPW010000024.1 GCF_026155325.1 Desulfobotulus pelophilus
TTTGTTTTTGATGGATCAGGCAGAAACAGGAATGCTTCTCCCTATAAAATGGGGATAAGGTGGAACAGGAACGGTGTACAAGGCCCCTGCGCACTTCTGTGAGAGGGATAGTGCAGAGAGGATCACTCTTGCACTACCCTACTCGATGCCATTTTTCCCAGTAACGAAGCTGCTTTCGGCAAAAAAGGTCTCTTAATTTTAGTTGAATAACAACTTTGGTTTCCGATAAATTCAACCTACCTTCATTCCCTATATCCGAAATGGCTATGGATTTTATCGCTCTGTTATCAGATGTAAGATATCATCGGGGGCGGTATATGTCTTTGCGCTTCTTTTGGACCAGAATGACCACTGGACAAATGGTCGATGGGGTTGTATATGTTGAGGTCCTTAATGCAGAGAGTTTTTCTGCGGACGTAATTTTACCAGAAAAAATGGTGATGCGTGTCGTAGGCAGATTCTCAATGTTAAGGAAAATGAGCAGGCTTTGCCTCTCATGAAAGGTGCCTGCCGCTGAAGACAGATTTATTTTAACAGTTCTTTTGGGTGTATAGCTTTGAGAAAAAGTCTTTTCACTTTGAACATGACACAATGTTTCATAAATACATGGATGCGGGCATTCATCAAAAGGTTCTGGCAAAGCCTGAGATGGGAGTGCAGGCAGGTATGCAGGGTTCTGTCAGATCGGACGCGAAAAAAAAGAAAAAAAGAGCGGTGCAGGGAATACCTGCACCGCTCTTTTTTTGCATGGAGGCTTCATGGTGCTCAGGGTGGAAGATTGTATGCTCCTAATGTCAGATATGGCCCCGGAAAATCTAGCGGAGTCGTGGGATCCAGTTGGTCTTCAGATAGGTCATCGTTTGCAATCGGTTCGGCGTATCGGCGTAGCACTGGATGCCACTTTTGAGATTGTGTCTGAGTCGATTCGTGAAGGCGTGGATTTTCTGATTGTGCATCATCCTCTTTTCTTAAGGCCGATGAAGAGATTGGATCTGGAATCTCCCTCTGGTATGGTTGTGGATGCAGCAGTGCGTAACGGTTTGAGCATCTATGCGGCTCATACGAATCTGGACAGTGCTGTCGGTGGTCTGAATAATGCCCTTGGAGAACGTATCGGGCTGAAAGACATGTCTGTTCTGGGGAAAAATATCAAAAATGAGGAATTCCTTCTGCACGCAGTGGTTCCGTTTTCTGTTCAGGATCGAGTTCATTCTATTTTAGGTGAAGTCGCTGACGGGATTGCCTGGTGGCGTGGCATGGGAGAAGAAAATGAAAGCTGTGTGGTACGTTGCCGTCTTGCCTCAGGTAGGGTAGGGGGTGTACGTACCAAAATCAGCAGTCTTTCCGCGGATGCACGGACAGATATTATTCCTGCCGGTGAAATTCCTGGCAAGGAAGGTTTGGGAAGGATAGGACGGATCGATAGGGCTATTTCGCTCAAGAATTTTGCTTGTGAAGTGAAAAAAGCTCTGATGCTCAGCCATGTCCGTACCGTAGGGAATCCGGAGGCAATGTTGGAGCGGGTTGCCCTGTGTACGGGAAGTGGAGGAGGAATGATAAAAGATGCCATTGCAATGGGAGCTGACGTGCTTCTTACGGGGGATATAAAATACCACGAGGCTATGGAGGCACTCGAGCATGGGCTTTGTTTGGTGGATGCCGGGCATTTTGGAACGGAGCGTATGATGGTTGACCTTGTGGCTGAATATTTAACCGAGGCTCTTGCTGCCAGGCAGCACGGTAATATCTCTGTTATGCCCTTGATCTCACAGAAAGATCCTTTTTGTGTTGTGTGATGCTCTTTTTAACTTCAGAGACTTGAAAATACTCTGAAGTTAATCGGATTTTGCTGTTTTTTAAAGATTTGTTTTTTTATGGGTAGAGCATGATGGTCTCGCAAAAAAATTCAGGCGCTGCCGCCAGTCGTGCCGTATCTTATACTTTGGCATAGTGAAAAATTTATGTGCACATCATGCAGGTGCATTACGAGTTTTTGCGAGTCCATCAATCATGGCTCTGTCTGCGGGAAGGGGCTGGTCGCAGACAAGTTTGAATAATGGCCCGAAGGACGGATCTGCTATGAATCCATCAGTGAAAAAAGAACTGGATATTCTGATTCGTCTCCAGGAGACGGAAACCCGTGCCCAGGAATTGAGGGCCGCGATTAAGGATGTCGAAATGCGCCAGCTGCAGCTGGAAGAAGTCCTCAACAGTGAACGTCTGCAGCTGGAAGAGCGGGAATCAGCACTTATGAAGTTAAAAAAACAATATACGGGTTTTGAGGAGGATCTCCGGTATAATGAAGAGCGCTTGAAGAAGAGTGAGCAGACTCTGCGTACGGTAACAAACAACCGTGACTATCAGGTACTGTTGCGGGAGATGGATGATAACCGTAAGGCTAATAGCCGAATTCAGGAAGCCATGGTTGCCCTTATCGATGAGCTAACGTCGATGGAAATCAGTGTTACAGAAATTCAAGGTCGTGTGGATGAAGAAGCACGGAGAGTGGAAGAACAGAAGGCGGAGTTGCTGACATCCTGTACCCGAGAAAGGGATTCACTGGCCAGCCTTGAAGAGGAACGCAGGTCTTTGGGTAATTTGGCCTCCGCTCGATTAATGAAATTGTTTGATCAGGCGATCCGACTGGGCGGAGGGATTGGTGTATCCTGTGTGCGCGGGAATATCTGCAAGGGATGTTTTATGAAGCTGCCTCCCCAATTCTGCATTGAGCTGCAAAGAGGAAATGAGATAAGCCGTTGTCCTCGCTGCAACCGGATCGTTTATTGGGACGATATCTGATAAGATCAGTAAATGGATTTTCTGATCTTCTATGATGGACTTTTAATAAGAATGGGCTTAGAATAGAAATGCAAGCGGTAAGAGCAGGCCAGACGATCGCCGGGATATGGATATATCCGGGAGGAAAGTCCGAACACCACAGGGCAGGATGCTCCATAACGTGGAGTCACGGTGACGTGAAGGCAAGTGCAACAGAGAGTAGACCGCCTTTTTCTTTTACAGAGAAAGGTAAGGGTGAAAGGGTGCGGTAAGAGCGCACCAGTGTCCCGGGCGACCGGGGCAGCTGGGTAAACCCCATCCGGTGCAAGACCAAATAGGGAGGCATAAGGGACGGCCCGTCTCCGCCTCCGGGTAGGTCGCTTGAGGCTGTCGGCAACGTCAGCCCTAGATGAATGATCGTCACCTTTTTCGGGGTAACTGGAAAAAGGAACAGAATTCGGCTTACGGCCTACTCTGACCGTTTGCACATACCGCCAGTGATCCGTTTGTGATCCTGGCGGTTATATTTCATATCACCATATCAGTTCGTTTTGTAGCGGGGTTTAACGCTTTGTCCGTGTGATGGGGGAAATGTGGAAGAACTGAGTTGCAAGATAACTTTTTCCGAAAAAGTTAAGATCTATTCAGAAGATTATCTCAGATGTTGTATTTATATAACGCGTTTTCTCGAACCTCGACACTATTTCACAAAACGCATGTACTCCAAGCTGATTTCTACTTCCCATTTACTGGAAGATTTTTTGGATTTCCATGGAGCTAAAAATAATCGTACCTGGTATTTTTACCGTGAACTTGCTGCAACGGTACGCCATATAAGCTTGGGATGCTATGCTCAGCAGCATATCCTGAACCGTATGGATTTTTATGAACTCGGTGATGTGGATAGTTTTCGGCTGGAAGGAGAAAAAACCCTTGAATTTCTGAACAGCATCCTGATTCGTGTGGCTCCAGTTATTTTGGAAGAAGCAGCAAAGCTTGAAATATCCCTTCCCGGTGCTTCTTTTGAACCTCAGGATTTTCCTGGAGTCATAACTTCTGAGGTGTTGGAGCATAATATAGATGATGATGAAGATGCTCTTCCCTTTCAGAGCCATTATATTGTCAAGATTGCCAGTGAATTTATTAAAACATCGAAGGATTTTGATCAGTTCGGTTTTTACGAGCCCTATTCGTATGCGGAAATGTTGGAGTTGGTACCGGACAAGGTCAATGAGGCTGAAATTCGCCGCTTTCAGGTTCTGGTCCACAACCTTCAGTCTTCTTTTGATACTTATGTAATCCACGGAGGGTATCGTTTTGGGAACAGGCGACTGAAGCAGCTGAGGGCTCATTTTTCAGTTTCTTTCCATCTTCTTCAGATTGTGAGTCGTCTTCTGCATTATTATGAGCGCCATCTGCGGGTTCGCGGCTTCAAAGATTCGTACAAAAAAGTTCAGGAGATTTTGTGTGACTACGTAGACCCTGAAATCCTTTTGAGCAGAACTGTAAATTATGCCCTTTATTATGTGAATCATTTTTTAAATTCCGGCACGCAACTGGCCAAAGAACTTTTGAATGAACATGTGGAGCAGGCCACTATAACTGTGGGTATTCCCGTTAAGCTGGGTTTTCATAGCCGGCCCAGCCTCATGGTAGCAAAAATTGTGCAGCACTACGGTGGGCGGGTTGATTTGTGTGTGGGTGATGCTTTGTTTGACGCATCCAGTGTTCTGGATATTCAGTGGGCGGGAGGGAAGATTCAGAAGGAAGGGCTTCAGGACGTTGCATTCAGGGGAGATATCCGTGCATTGAAGGATATACAGATTCTGGCCAGTGTTAATTATGGTGAAGACAGCATGGGAAAAGGGATCCCTCTTCCGAGGGAGCTGGCTTATTTACGTTGATTGTGCTCTAGAGGAGTATGTCAGTGTCTGTGGTAGCTGTTGTGGTGGCCGGAGGTTCGGGTGTCCGTATGGGAGGGTCTGTCCGTAAGCAGTATCTTTTATTGGGAGGAATGCCGCTTATGGGGCATTGTCTACGGACTTTGGATGAGAGTTCGGAAGTCGAAAGTATGGTGCTTGTCGTTCCTGAAGAGGATATGGAAGATATCCAAGTACGGATTTTACCGAAATTTGGGCTGAAGAAAAAGCTTGTGCTGGCCAAGGGAGGGGCGAGCAGGCAGGCATCGGTTTTTTCGGGTTTGGCCTCTGTCGATCCCAAGGCTTCTTATATACTGGTACATGATGCGGTTCGCCCATTTCTAGAGCCGCATCATATTCGTGATGGATTGGATGCAGCCAAAAAATACGGTGCCGCATCTCTGTCTACAGAGATTGTTGACACGCTGCGCAGCAAGTTTCCACATTCTGGCTCTGCTGGGCCAGACAGGGATAGTCTTTTAGCTGTGCAAACTCCGCAGATTTTCAGAAGCGATCTTCTTCGAAGAGCCCATGAGCACTCATTGGCTACGGGGTGTATGGAAACAGATGATGCAGGGCTCGTTGCAGCCTTGGGGTACCCTGTTGTTTATATTCAGGGTAGTCGGACCAACCTTAAAGTAACAAGCCCTGAAGACCGTATACTTGCCGAGGCTTTGTACCGGGTCATACAGGGCAACTGAGCGGTTATTTCCGATCCTCCACACACACAAACGATTGGTGTTGTGAGGGTTCTTCGCGGACGGAGAATGGTAACTTTTTTGCCTCTTGTTGAATACTGTGAGAATAAAACAGGAAGAGTGTTCTTTTTATTCAGCAGGAGTTCCTGCCCGCTGAAGCTCTTATCCGGTCTTCGCGGTGGACGTTTTCTGTGTTTCTTTTTTTTCTGCTGTCTGCAGCGCTTTTTTCAGGTCTTCTTCCAGTTTTTTGATTTGTGACTCCGCAGATTTCAATGCTTCTTCCGTCTGTTTGAGACTTGAACTGTCCTGTTCTCCTTTTTTGTTTTTTTTCTGTTCTTCTTCCAGTTTGTGTTTTACGGCTTTGTATTGTTCCAGCAAGCGTTCATATTCATTTGCTGGTACCAGCCCCATTAACTTCCAGTATTCTCCCAAGGCCGTTTGCATTTGCTCTGAGGCAAGGGAGTACCACTCCATTCCTGCTTTGCTTAAGTCAGGAAATAGTGCAGAACCAGGCCATATACTGGAAGCGTCGAGGACTTTCTGATCTTTAAGCCAGTCCTGCACGGCTGTAAATGTCATATTTGGTGATAAAAAAGGGGAAACGTCAAAGGAGGGGAACTGAAACCAGCCCGTTGCTTGTTTGTCTTCGCTTTTCATGGGAGATTCCTTATCCGATAAGGTTGGATGGAAACGAATCCGTCGGAATCTTTGCACATTATGTTTGAGACGGGACGGATTCGTCAGGATTGATCCGGGATTCTGTGTGACCAGGAAAGCCGTCTGATTCAGGGTATCAGAGAAAGAAAATAGGTTTCCATCTGACGATAGGAATTCGTCATGGACTCATGGATATCACTACGTGTCTGCCGTATATTATTTAGCCATTCCTGAATCATTTTTTTACCATCTTCCGGCGTGCTGTCCTGGACAAGGAGCATTTCAGCAAATTTTTCCATTTGTCCCTGTGCCATCGTGGTTGAAGCAAGAAATTGATCAAAGGCTGCTTTATTGTAAGAAAGAATGGATTTTGCAAATTCTTTTTGATCCATGAGGGTCGGGCCTTTCCGTCAAAAAATAAAAAAAGAGGAACCTGCACCTTTGTTAAGTCAATTGCAAGATGCAGGTCTGAAATTCTTGCCGCTGAGCAAGCACGTATTGTTCGTGGGGAGCAGGTTTTCCATCAGGAGCGCCTGCTCTGGTTACTTATTTGGAAGTTTTGCCAGCGCTTTTTTCGGTTCTGCTTGCGGATTCAGAAACAAAAGATTCAAATTTTTTGAAATTTTCGTCCATGGTTTTCTTGAAGTCTTCCTGACCTTTTTTAAAGGCCATGGTCCACTCATGGATCATTTTTTGGCCTTCTTCCGGAATCATATTGTTTTTTGTCAGGAAAGTTTCTGTCATTTTCTCTGTTTGGCCTTGCACCATGAGCATAGCGTTGAATGTGTTGTCAAAGGCGGTTTTCTGAAAGTCCAGAATTTGCTGGGCGAATTTTGCAGGCTCGAGCGTTTTCATATGTATCTCCTTATGGGATTTAGGGTTGATGCTTTTTACAAGGTACTATGAGGGCGAAGGAAAGATTTGTCAAGAAAAAATATTGCGATGCAACAGGGGATAAAAAGGTCTTTTCGGCTGCTATTGGTGCAGGGCAATAAAGCTTGGTATGGGTGTTTTTTTTGCAATATTTTTTGGAAAAAGACGCGTGTGCCAGATAGAAAAGCTTGTCATGATCTTGCCAAGGATAAAGGCCTCTGATAAAGCCTATGCGTTTTGGGCAGTATTTTTATCATGATTATTAGGCTTGGTCTTGACAAACGCCTGAAGCCGAAAGGGGAATACGTAATGATCCGAGCTTCTGTTGTCGGTGCAACAGGATATGCTGGTGCCGAGCTGGTGCGCATCCTGAGTGGTCATCCTGAAGTACGTCTGTCCATGCTTACCTCCCATCAGTATGCCGGGCAGTTGTTCTCTGACGTTTTTCCGGCGTTCTTTCAACGTGTTGCTTTGCCCCTTGAAGAGTTCGATACCCGAAAACTTGCGGAGTGTTCTGATGTGGTTTTTATGGCTTTACCCCACAGCATGCCTATGACTATGGTTCCGGAGCTTCTGCAAGGGGGGTGCAGAGTGGTGGATCTCTCTGCTGATTTTCGTTTTTCAGACCCCTTTGCTTATGAAGTTGCCTATGAACCTCACCGTGCTCCTGAGCTATGTCGCCATGCGGTTTACGGATTGAGTGAGATTTTTAGGGAAAAAATTACCGGTGCGTCGCTTGTTGGAAATCCAGGCTGCTATCCAACCTGTATTCTTTTGCCCCTTCTTCCCCTTGCAACGCCTGGCTGGCTGGATCTTTCCCGTGTTATATGTGATGCAAAGTCGGGAGTGAGTGGTGCAGGAAGAGGGGTTTCACTTGCAACCCACTTCTGTGAGATCGCGCAGGCTTTTAAGGCCTATAAGGTGGGAGAGCACAGGCATCGGCCGGAAATCGTTAATGTGCTGGAAATGGTTACCGGTGAAAAATCCAGGCTTACTTTTGTGCCTCATCTCGTACCGGCCATCCGGGGAATGCTTGCCACAACCTATGTGTCGCTACGAGAAGAAAAAAGCGAGGCGGAGCTGAGGGAAAGGTTGCGAGATGCCTACCGGGGCAATGATTTTATCCGGATTCTTCCGGAAAATAGTTTCCCTGACCTCTCTCATGTCCGGGGTACGAACTGTTGTGATATTGGCCTGAGGGTCGATCGGGAAAGCGGCATGCTCATACTGATTTCAGCCATCGACAATCTTGTCAAGGGGGCTGCCGGTCAAGCGGTGCAGAATATGAACATCATGTGGAGGCTGGAAGAGACGATGGGTTTAGGAGCTCTCCCGCCTGTGGTGTGAACGGATACGGTACGCGACATTTCTGTTGCAGATCAAATTAAGGAAAAAGGATGCTGATTAAAACCCTTGTTGTAATTGTTTATTTTGCAGTGATCCTCTGGGCGGGTATTGCGGGACTACGCCGAACCCGGTCTTTTGCGGACTATTTCCTGGGAGGAGGGAATATAGGCCCTTGGATGAGTGCCTTTACCTATGCTACCGCTTATTTTTCCGCCGTACTTTTCATTGGTTTCGCCGGGAGTGTAGGGTGGAATTTTGGTTTGTCCGGACTGTGGATTGCTCTTGGTAATGCCCTGATAGGTGTCATGGGTGTATGGGTGATTATGGGAAGGGCCATTAAAAAAATGTCCCTCACCTATGGCGTGCACACCATGGCTGAGTTTTTTGAGAAGCGATATAACAGCCCGGGTTTAAAACTTTTTGCAGCGTTTGCAATTTTTGTTTTTTTTATTCCCTATACCAGCGCAGTTTTTATGGGGCTTTCCTATCTTTTTCGTTCAAATTTTGGCATGGATTACGGCTTGGCCTTGGGTATTATGGGTAGTATGACAGCGCTTTATATGATTCTTGGCGGTTACCGATCTATGGCATTGGTGGATGTTTTTTTTGGTATGATCATGGTTGGTGGTGTTCTCATGTTGCTGGGCTTTACCCTCCACAAAGGGGGTGGGGTTGTCAATATTGTTTATGATCTGCAGGCAATTAATCCAGAACTCAGCTCTTTAGTCGGTCCTCCAGGCTGGTGGCCGCTTTTTTGTCTGGTTTTTCTTACTAGTGTGGCTCCCTTTGCGATGCCACAACTGGTGCAGAAATTTTATGCGATAAAAGACAACAGGGCTATTCGCATCGGTACGGTTGCCTCTACGCTTTTTGCCCTGATGATCAGCGGAATCGCCTATTTTATAGGCTCCACAACCCGGCTCTTTCTTTCCCCGGATGCAACGCCCGGAGCCTTTCGGGATGGATTCCCTCTTTTTGACGCCCTTATGCCAGAACTGCTAGCAAATGTGGTACCGGCTTCACTTTCAGTTCTTATTCTGCTTCTGGTTCTTTCGGCATCCATGTCAACTCTTGCGGCTCTTGTGCTCATTTCCAGTTCGGCGATGGTGAAGGATTTCTATGCGGGTTTTGTACGGAAAGATGCTTCAGATCTGCAGCTGACCGTACTGATGCGCTATGCAAGTTTCTTTTTTATTCTGCTTTCCGTGCTCCTTGCCTATGCACGACCTTCATCTATTGTGATGATTCTGGGTATTTCCTGGGGCGCCATAGGATCCGCTTTTTTGGGGCCTTTTATATGGGGGCTGTTCTCTGAAAAAACCACCAAACTGTCCGCACTGGTGTCAGGTTTTGGTGGTCTCTTTACCTGTCTTCTGTTGTATTTTTTGGGAAAAAGTTCACCAGAGGCTGGCACTCTGGGTATGTTGACATCACTGATACTCGCTCCTTTGGTAACATGGATTACTGTTTGGGCTAATAAATTCGTAGCGGTGCGAGGGTAGCGTTTTAAGGGGTGAGTACCCGTTGCCGGGGGCTTATTGGCTAAATACTTTCCGGTAGCCTAAAAATACGACAAATCGCAGGAGGCAGATGCATGACGGCAAAAATTATCCGTGGGACAGACCTGCGGGAAGCACTTCTGGACGAAGTTGCGGTGGACGTATTGCGTATGAAGGAACAGTATGGGCGACCTCCGGGGCTTGTAACCATACTTGTGGGTGAAAATCCGGCGTCCCTTTCCTATGTGTCTTTGAAGATAAAAACAGCACACAGAGTCGGGTTCAAGGAAGTTCAGGAGAACTTGCCTGAAAATATATCGGAAAATGAGCTTTTGGAATGCATAAAAAAATATAATAATGATGAAACTATCGACGGTATTCTTGTTCAGTTGCCGTTACCTGGCCACATAAATGAGGGAAAGGTCATAGAGACCATCGATCCTGTAAAGGATGTGGATGCTTTTCATCCGGTGAATGTCGGCCGTTTGATGCAGGAGGGTGCTGCCGCTCCGTTTCTTCCATGTACGCCCGCAGGAATCATGGAAATGCTGATTCGATCCGAGGTCCCTGTTGCCGGAGCTGAAGTGGTTGTTGTCGGCCGTTCCAATATTGTAGGAAAACCCATTGCTAATCTGCTGCTTCAGAAAGGAGCAGCAGCTAATGCCACGGTTACGGTTGTACATACGGGAACAAGAAATATTGCTGAGCACTGTCTTCGGGCCGATATTCTTATTGTGGCAGCCGGAGTACCGAATCTGGTCCGCCCTGAATGGATCAAGGCGGGGGCCTGTGTGATTGATGTGGGTGTAAACCGGGTGGGAGAATCGGTCAGTGCTGTAACAGGGAAAAAAATAGCTTTGCTCCGTGGTGATGTGGATTATGACGCAGCTCTGGAAGTCGCCGGTTGGATAACACCGGTTCCGGGAGGTGTGGGGCCTATGACCATAGCCATGCTTATGAAAAACACTGTAAAAGCCATGAAACTTCGCAGGACGTCCTGAATGTATTCGATTTGCATGGGGCTTTCCGATGGGAGTGGCGGCCCATGAGGGGGGTAGGGCTGCTCCCCGAATGTTTTTCGAAACGGATGTCCTTTCGGCCCTAGGGCTACTTGTATCTTGACAGTTTGCTGACGTATGGTAAAAATATTCACTGGTAAGTATTGACTACTCTCTGCGGGGTTGAACAGGCTCCCTTCTCTTTCAGAAACACGGGACATAGGCATGAATCAAAAGATGACCTTCTACATAATGAGTCATTCGGGAACCAGAATTCGTGAACTTACGTTCCCTAAGGCCTTTGTTTACCTGGTATTTTTATTCGTTTTGTTCTTTATATCGCTCTTTGCATGGGTTATGTATGATTACAGTCGTCTTGCCGCACGTGCAGCAGAGGTACCCTTTCTTCAGTCGGAACTGACGGTGAGCGAAGAGAGTCTGTCCATACAGAGGGATCAGCTTCAGGTTTTTGCAAAGGAACTGAATCTGTTAAAAAACCGGATTCTAACCCTGTCTGAATTTGAACAGAAAATTAGAACTATTGCAAACTTGCAGGCAACGGAAGGTGGCGAGGGTATTTTCGGGCTCGGAGGGCCTCATGTGGAAGATCTGGATACACGGCTTGAACTATCCGATACCCATGCCAGTCTTATCCGGGAGATGCACGATCGTGTGGTGCATCTCGACAGTGGTTCTTCTGAACGGATCGACAGTTTTGAAGCCCTGCTCCAATCTCTTGAGGACCAGCGAAATCTTCTGGCTGTTACTCCCGCAATTCGACCTGCAGATGGGTGGGTTACTTCGAGTTTCGGTTACCGAACTTCTCCATTTACTGGAAAGCGGGAGTTTCACAGTGGACTGGACATTGCCAATCGTATGGGGACCCCCATACTCGCAACGGCAGATGGCATTATAAGTTTTTCAGGTGAGCGGGGTGCCATTGGTATAGTGGTGAATATTGATCATGGTCATGGTCTTGTTACCCGGTATGGTCATTTGAAGAAATCCCTGGTTAAAACGGGTCAGAGAGTAAAAAGGGGTGAGGTTATAGCAAAAATGGGTAATACAGGTCGCAGTACAGGGCCTCATGTCCACTATGAGGTTCGCCTGAATGGCGTTCCCGTTAATCCAGGCAAGTATATTCTTGATTGACGGGGAGGATTCGATCCCTACCGCTTATTCCCTGCTGTTTTCAAAGGTTTTCCTTCCTGAAGCATGAAAGAAGCCCTGGTTTTGAAAATTTTGGTCTTTTTGAATACCTGGTATTTTTTTAAAGATTGTGAGTAGATTTGGTTGTTCATGGGCTTTATTCAAAGGCATATTCCCGGATACAGGCAGAGAGTGTTATTCTTAAGTTCAAACCGGGCACTTTTATTTGGCCCGGTTTTTTGTTTTGGCATGAAATAGCGGGTGCCCTTTCTTTTAGGTCATATCAAAGAAGAATGGGGCCCCATAAAAAAAGAATAGTCGTATTTTTCTTTCTGCACTCAGGCACAGATTTGTGAGTGCAGGAGTGACGTTTTTTATCAGAAGATCAGGAAGGGCTTATGATCGCACGTCTGTTGACCCGGGTATTTGGCAGCCGCAACCAGAGAGAGTTAAAACGAATTCAGGGGTATGTTGACGCAGTCAATGCCCTTGAGCCGGAAATGACGGAGCTGGAAGATGCCGTGCTGGCAGCAAAAACTGAATTTTTTCGTGAGCGCTTTCTTTCCGGAGAATCCCTTGAATCCCTTTTGCCGGAAGCGTTTGCTGTGGCGCGTGAAGCTTCCAGAAGAGTGCTGGGTATGCGCCACTTTGACTGTCAGCTGATCGGTGGCGTAGCCCTTCATGAAGGAGGGATTGCCGAGATGAAAACCGGTGAGGGCAAAACTCTGGTGGCAACACTAGCGGCTTATCTTAACGCCATTACCGGCAAGGGTGTTCATGTTGTTACTGTGAACGATTATCTGGCTCGCAGAGATGCGGACTGGATGGGGAAACTGTATGGGTTTTTGGGACTTTCTGTAGGAATTGTTGTTCATGGGATGGATGATATCCAGAGGAGGGAAGCCTACGGTTCCGATATTACCTATGGAACAAATAACGAGTTTGGTTTCGATTACCTTAGGGACAATATGAAGTTTCACAGCCAGACACTGGCACAGAGGGATCTCAATTTTGCCATCGTGGATGAGGTTGACAGTATTCTGATTGACGAAGCGAGAACTCCCCTGATTATTTCTGGTCCGGCAGAAAAGTCTACGGAGCTTTACTATTCCGTCAATTTGATTATGCCGGCCCTGAAGGAAGAACGGGATTATCTTGTTGATGAAAAAGCTCGGACCGTTTCTCTTACGGAAGAAGGAGTGGCAAGGGTTGAAGAACTTCTGAAAACTCCCAATATATATGAGCCTGCGAATATTGAAGTGCTGCATCATGTAAATCAGGCTCTCAAGGCCTATGCTCTGTTCAAGAGGGATGCGGATTATATTGTGCAAGATGAAAAAGTAATCATTGTTGACGAGTTTACCGGGCGTTTGATGCCGGGAAGGCGTTACAGTGAGGGCCTTCATCAGGCACTGGAGGCCAAGGAAGGAGTTCCCATTGAAAATGAAAACCAGACTCTTGCCTCCATTACTTTTCAAAATTATTTTCGTATGTATGACAAGCTTGCGGGCATGACAGGTACTGCTGAAACGGAAGCTGCAGAATTTAAGAAGATTTATGGCCTTGATGTTTTGTCTATACCCACTCATAAGCCCATGGTAAGAATGGATTTTCCGGATGTGATTTATAAGACAAGAAATGAGAAGTTCAAGGCCGTTGTTGAGGAAATTGTGCAGCTTCATAAAAAGGGGCAGCCTGTTTTGGTGGGGACCATCAATATTGATATCTCCGAATACCTGAGCAAGCTTCTGGCAAAACGAAATGTTCCTCATGAGGTTCTCAATGCGAAAAATCATCAGAAGGAAGCCGAAATTGTGTCTATGGCCGGGCAGAAAGGTCACGTAACCATAGCAACCAACATGGCTGGCAGGGGTACGGATATTGTGTTGGGAGAAGGCGTTCGCGAACTGGGCGGGCTTCATATACTTGGGACCGAACGCCACGAATCCCGGCGTATAGACAATCAGCTACGAGGTCGTTCCGGACGGCAGGGCGATCCAGGCTCTTCCCGTTTTTACCTTTCCCTTGAAGATGATCTGTTGAGGATTTTTGGTGGAGAACGTATAGGAAAGATCATGGATCGTCTCGGGCTTGAAGAAGGAGAGCCCATCGAGCACGGCTTGATCTCCAGAGCCATTGAAAATTCACAGAAAAAAGTTGAAGGCCACAACTTTGACATTCGCAAGCATATTCTTGAATATGATGATGTGATGAACCAGCAGCGGGAGGTGATTTACCGCCAGCGCAGAGAAGCCCTGACCAGTGGGTCTCTAAAACCATCTGTTCTTGAGATGATTGAAGAACTTTCTGAAAACATAGCCTATTCTTTTGATTATCATCCAGGACATGATGCCATTTCATGGGAGATGATCAAAGAGGCTGTGGAACGCCGGTTCTTTTTTCAGATACCGGCACCTGAGGAAGATTTGATGGATAATCTTCTGCCTGAAGTTCTGTCGGGTTTCATACGGGATGCTGCGGTCAGAGTCTATGAGGATAAAGAGTCTCTGATCGGAGAGGAGGAGATGCGCCAGCTGGAACGGTTTATTGTACTGCAGACCGTTGATGGCATGTGGAAAGATCATCTTCTGAGCATGGATCATTTGAAAGATGGCATTGGTCTGCGTGGCTATGCTCAGCAAAACCCTCTTATTATATATAAAAAAGAGGGTTTTGCTATGTTTCAGGATATGATCCATCGGATTAAAAATGAGGTTGTGGGCCTTCTTTTCCGTGTGCAGATTCGAAGGGAAACAGAGCTTGACTCGTTACCGGAACCCAAACAGGATAAACTGGTTTTTTCCCATGGTAAGCATGATGAGGGTAAGGTTCCTGTGAGGCGTTCGGAAGTCAAGGTGGGAAGAAATGATCTTTGTCCTTGCGGCAGTGGGAAAAAGTATAAAAAGTGTTGTGGATGATTCCAGGGCTCGACACGTTTATATGTGTCAATATGTTTGCCCTGTATTCATATGGGTGGTTCCATTTACCAATGTAAAACGCTATGCAACTGAATGGTTGTGGCAAAGGCTGTTTTTTTATGCTTGACCTTAACTGAAGAAGCATTAGTCTAAAAAAGACTCCGGAGCGATTTCGGGGTCTTTTTCTGATCTGTAGACACACCAACCAAGGAGCAGCAGCCCATGGTGGGGCCTGGTACGGAATTCGAGCAGTCACTGGAGGAGCTTATAAAGGGCGCAGAGGAAACCAAAGAGCCGTCCCTTTATAAAGTTTTGTTGCATAACGATGATTATACCACTATGGACTTTGTCGTTGAGGTGCTGGTGACTATTTTTCATAAGTCGCTGGAGGACGCCACGCAGATAATGCTGAGTGTCCATCGGAGAGGGGTGGGGTTGTGTGGTATTTACCCCTATGATGTTGCCGAAAGTAAGGTGGATGCCGTTACCCTGCATGCCAGGAGTCATGGTTTTCCCCTCAGGACAACGATGGAGAAGGAATCATGATCAGCAAAGAGTTGAGCGCAACCCTCGGTTTTGCGGTTCGGGAGGCCAAAAGGCGTCGGCATGAGTATGTTTGCGTGGAGCATGTCCTTTTTGCCATTTTGCACGATGCCATTGGCATGGAAATTCTGGAAGCATGCGGCGGCAACATGGGTAAGCTCAAGCAGCGTTTAGAAAATTTTTTTCGAGAACGCATGGAAACTCTTCCTGAAAGTACGGAATATGTGCTCCAGCAGACCGTAGGATTCCAGCGTATGATTCAGCGTGCAGTAAACCATGCACGGAGTGCGGAGAAAAACGAAGTAAGCGTGGGAGATATTCTGGCGGTTATTTTTCAGGAAAAGGACTCCCATGCTGCATTCTATCTGGAAAAAGAGGGCATTACCCGTCTGGATGTCCTGACCTATATTTCCCATGGAGTGGGAACGGATACTGCCCGTTCCCCGCAGGATATTCCCCGCCCGGCCCCGGGTGAACGGAGCAAAGAAGATCCCCTGGAAAGTTATACGGTGGATCTGGTGGAAAAAGCAGCCAGGGGCTGCATTGATCCACTGGTAGGAAGGCGTGATGAACTGCGGCGGACCCTGCAGGTTCTTTGCAGGAGAAGAAAAAACAACCCTGTTTTTGTAGGAGATCCAGGTGTTGGGAAAACAGCGCTGGCAGAAGGGCTTGCCCAGCGTATTTATGATGGGGATATTCCTGCTATCTTAAAAGATTGCCGTATTTTTTCTTTGGATATGGGTTCCCTGCTTGCAGGAACGAAATTCCGGGGTGATTTTGAGCTTCGTCTGAAAAAGGTCATCGAAGCTTTAAAAAAGCATAAAAATGCTATTTTATTCATTGATGAAATTCATACCATTGTCGGGGCAGGCGCAACCAATTCCGGTTCCATGGATGCGTCCAATATATTGAAACCATCCCTTGGGTCTGGAGAATTTCGCTGCATTGGTTCCACTACCTATGAGGAATTTAAAAATCATTTTGAAAAAGACCGTGCGCTTTCCAGAAGATTTGAAAAAATTGAGCTTGCCGAACCTTCCGTGGAAGCCTGCATCAGTATTCTCGAAGGCCTGAAGAGCCGATATGAAGATCATCATACTATTACGTATTCTTCCGACGCCATTGAGGCCGCGGTTAAATTGTCTTCCCGCTATCTGAATGACCGGTTTCTTCCTGATAAAGCCATTGATGTGATGGATGAAGCCGGAGCACTGTATGCGTTGAAACGTTCCGAAGGATATCTCGGAAGGGGGGTAATCACAGAAAAAGAAGTTGAGGATGTGATTGCCAGGATGGCAAAGGTTCCGCAGAAAAGTGTGTCCGGATCCGATAAAAAAAAGCTGTTTCGTCTGGAGGAACAACTCAAGGCCGTGGTTTTTGGTCAGGAAGCCGCTATCTTCGCTTTGTCTGCGGCGATCAAACGATCCCGTTCGGGGCTGGGGCACCCTGAAAAACCAGTGGGTTCTTTCCTTTTTACGGGCCCTACGGGTGTGGGAAAAACGGAAGTGGCCCGCCAGCTGGCTGCTGTACTGGGGATCCACTTTGTGCGCTATGATATGAGTGAATTTATGGAAAAGCACGCCGTATCAAGGCTGATCGGAGCACCCCCAGGGTATGTAGGTTTTGAGCAAGGTGGTCTGTTGACCGATGAAATTCGCAAGTATCCCCATGCCGTTCTGCTTTTGGATGAAATTGAAAAAGCCCATCCCGATGTGTTCAATATACTACTTCAGGTGATGGACTATGCCCGGCTGACTGATAATAACGGAAAACATGCGGATTTCAGAAATGTTATTCTGATTATGACATCCAATGTTGGTGCCAGGGAAATGGCAACGGCTACCATTGGTTTCAGTGCGTCAGGACAGGATGAAGCAGGAAAGGGGAGACATGCCGTAAATCGAATGTTTTCTCCGGAATTTCGAAACCGTCTGGATGATATCCTTTCTTTTTCTCCACTGGACCAGAAAATTATGGAAAAGGTGGTAGAAAAGTTTATGGGTGTCGTGCGAGTACAGCTGGCCGAGCGTGGGGTAACCCTCAGGCTGAGTGCAAAGGCCCGTCAGTGGCTTGCCCGCAAAGGCTATGACCCCAAATTCGGTGCCCGTCCACTGGATCGATTGATCCAAGTAGAGGTGAAGGATAAGCTGGCAGATGCTCTTTTGTTCGGGGAGCTGGTTGCCGGTGGCAGTGTTTCCATTGGCTTACAACAAGATGCCCTTACCTTTCGCTGTAAAGCTGCAGAGAGTGAAGGAACCTAGAACCTATGCCTGTTTTCCAGCTGGGCAGCTCCACGACATTCCCCCCTGCCGTATTTGCGGATCAAACGGGGCTTCTGGCCATAGGGGGGGACCTGAGCATTGAGCGCTTGCTTTCCGCATATGCGGAGGGAATTTTTCCATGGTACAGTGAAGGAGATCCTATTCTATGGTGGTCTCCGGATCCAAGGCTGGTTCTGATTCCTGCTTCCCTGCATATCTCAAAAAGTTTGCGTAAACGCATACGCAAACAGGATTTTTATGTGACCATGGATGAGAGTTTCACTGGGGTTCTGGAGGCTTGTGCTGAAACACGCAGGGAGAAGGGCGAAGAGACTTGGATTATGCCAGAAATGATGGAAGCATACCAGGGTCTTCACGATGCAGGCTATGCTCACTCCGTGGAAGTTAGGGGAGATGAAGGGGAGCTGCGGGGAGGATTGTATGGCGTGAGTCTTGGCCGGATTTTTTTTGGTGAAAGTATGTTCACAAAAACTCCGGATGCTTCGAAAATTGCCCTGGCTGCCCTCGCTGGTCAGCTGCATATCTGGAATTTTGATTTGATAGATTGCCAGATGGAAACCCGACACCTGATCTCTATGGGGGCTGCACGCATGGGTCGGCGACACTTTCTTTCCGTATTGAAAAAAAGCCTGCAACATGGCACATGCAAGGGGCCGTGGATTATGGATGCCCTTCCTATGGCTCCTTTTTTTTCGAAGGATCTTTATGGGTAGCTATCTTTTTTATGATCTTGAAACCAGTGGACTGAACCCGGCTTTTGATCAGATTCTTCAGTTTGCGGCCATTCGAACGGATTTTTCCTTTCAGGAGCTGGAGCGCCATGAAATCCGCATACGCCTGCGTCCGGATGTTCTGATTGCACCAGGAGCCTTGATTACGCATCGCATTCCGCTGGAGGTTCTGAAAACTGGAGAAACAGAATATGATGCCATTCAGCAGATTCACAGGATGTGCAATGCTGCTGGAACCGTTTCTTTGGGTTATAACAGTCTTAGCTTTGATGATATTTTTTTAAGATTTTCTTTTTATAGAAATCTTATGTCTCCCTATACCCATCAGTTTGCCTCGGGATGCTCCCGAATGGATGTCTTTCCATTAACCGTTTTTTTTCTTCTTTTCCGCCCCGAAGTTCTCCGATGGCCGGAAAGGGGCGGGAGGGTAAGCCTTAAGCTTGAAAACCTGATTCGGGAAAATAAGCTTGCCGAGGGAATGGCCCATGATGCCATGGTTGATGTGGAGGCAACGCTGGCCCTTGCGCGCATATTGGCAATGGAAAAAGATATGTGGGAATACCTGATTGCTGGATTTGATAAAAAAAAAGATGGAATCCGCATGGACCAGTTGCCGGAGGCGTTTCAGTCTGGCATGGGAATTCATCCCCATGGTATCCTGGCAGGACCGGATGCTGGTTCAGCTAACGGATATCTGGCACCTGTTCTGGGATTGGGCCGTTCCCTTGTCTATGGTAATCAGACACTCTGGCTTCGCCTTGATGATGAGAGGCTTCCGTCTTTAGACCCTGCTGAGCCCGAAAAACATACGTTTGTGATCCGTAAAAAAAATGGTGAGTCTCCTTTTATTCTCCCTCCAGCTGCCCGATTCTGGGATCGTTTATCCGATGAAAAGAAAAAGGTCAGTGCCGGGAATCTGGCCTGGCTGCAATCCAAGCCAGAACTTGTGGAAGATCTAGCCATATATTACAGGGAATATCGTTATCCGGAAATTAGCGGACTGGACCCGGATGCTTCCCTTTATCAGAAGGGCTTTTTTTCCCGGTCGGAAGAAGCTTTGTGCCGTCGTTTTCATATGCTTCCACCGGCAAAGAAGTCAGAAATGATTTCCGATTTTCCACCCGCACTGCAAACCCTTGCCGCGCGGATTTTGTTTCGAAACGGGATGGATGAGAATCATCCCCTTGTGCGTACTATGCTAAGCAGACAGATAGAATATCTGCGTTCGGATAATATAACGGAGCGATTAAGGGACTGGCGCGGAGAACCGAGGAGAACGGCAGCTGATGTATTGCAGGAGATAGGCGTTCTTCGGGAGCAGGGTGGGCTGGATGCGGAACAGATAGATCTTCTCGAGTCTCTGGAAACAGATTTACACCGCCATGTTTCCCTGGAATGATTCTTTTAAAAGTCTGAAAGGAGGTCATGTGCCGGTTCAAGCTGTGACAATGGAGACTCCTCCGGAGGATGCCGACCTTACATCAACCGTATACATTGATTCCGATAATGTGGACCTTATTGCTTTTTGTAGCAGACATGCCATTTCCGGCAACCCGGTTCAGACAGCGGTAGCTCTCTATCATGCCGTGAGGGATGGTATTCTTTATGATCCTTATCGCATCGTTTTTTCGATCCACGGCATGAAAGCATCGACGACTTTGCATAATGGGTACGGTTACTGTGTGGCGAAAGCGATCCTCCTGACAGCTGCAGCAAGGGCGGCTGGTATTCCTGCCCGATTGGGTTTTGCTAATGTGCGTAATCACCTTGCCACTCCCCGGTTGCAGGAAATAATGGGTACAGACCTGTTTGTTTACCATGGTTACACAGCTCTTTTTCTAAGAGGGAGATGGGTCAAGGCAACGCCTACATTCAATCGTGAGCTCTGTGAACGCTTTGCTGTTTTGCCCCTGGATTTTGACGGTAAAACCGATTCCCTTCTCCATCCCTTTGATGCCCATGGTAAGCAGCATATGGTGTATGAAAAAGACCATGGCCTTTTTCAGGATCTTCCCATTAAGCTGATTTTACAGGCCTCTATGGATGCGTATCCTGAAATGATGAAAGGCCTTCAACAGGGAGGAACAGGAGGCCGTTTTCAGGAGGAAACAGGCGCTTTCTGCACAGTGACAAGAGATGATTCGTAGATAGCTGGTGTCGGATGATGACGTTGCCCGTCTCCGGAAATTGTTGCCTGCAGCCTCCGTTATCTTTACCTTTAAAAAAAGAAAATTTGACATGAGAATCGCACAGGTCCTTACTTCTTCAGGATTCGGTGGCGCAGAGCGCCTTTTTGTCGATATATGCAATGGTATGGCGAGAAGGGGCCATGATGTTCTGGCTTTATGCCCTGAAAATTTTCAGGGACTTAGTCTTATGGATACCAATCCCTTGCTCCGCACGGAGTTTCTCAGAAGCCATTGGGACCGCAATCTTTTTGCTGAGCAAAGAATCCGTAAGGAGATTAACGTATTCAGGCCGGATGTTGTGCATACCCATCTTGCCCGATCAGCTTCTTTAACAGGGGCAGCACTCAGGGAACGGGGTGTTCCCATCATTGCCAACATGCATAATTACGTAAAGCTGAAATATTATAAAAATATAGATTATTTTGTTCCGGGTACAGAGCATCAGGCTGCCTATCTCCATGCAAACGGGATAGCAAAAGAACGAATTTCAGTGATTCCACATTTTACCAATATATGTTCTGACGGAAATGAGGCGCATGATTTCTCTTCTCCTGTATTGGTAGCTTTTGGTCGTTTTGTTCATAAAAAGGGCTTTGATGTTCTTCTGAGGGCTATAGTCCTGCTACAGGATCAGGGGATAAATCCGGTACTTTTTCTCGGGGGGGACGGCCCTGAAGCGGATTCTTTGAAAAAGCTTGCCTATGAGCTTGGTATCTCTGAACGGATACATTTTTGTGGCTGGGTGGAAGATGTGGATCAGTTTTTGAGGAAAGCTCCTTTTTTCGTTCTTCCATCGCGTGATGAGCCTTTTGGTATTGTGGTTCTCGAGGCGATGGCCAGTGGAAATTGCATCATTGCAACGCGAACCCGGGGACCAGTGGAGGTTTTACGGGATGACAGTGCTTTTTTCTGCAAAATTGATGACTGTGAAGATATGGCGGAGGCTATTGCCAGGGCAATGCGGTCACCTGAGGTTGCAAAGGAGCATGCAGTGGTTTCACGGGGGATTTTTGCCAAAAAGTTTGCTCCGGACGTGATCCTGTCTCAGTATGAACGTTTTTTTTCTGAAATTCTTTCGTTTCGGAATCCGATGAAGCAAAAAAAATCATGACTGTGATCCTGTAGTCCATGGGTTTTTTGAAATTGTATTTAAAGATAGCAACTTGAATTTGATTTAGGGGCGCGGTATATATAGTAACTCTGAGTACATAGTTAGTGAGACCGCGCGCGGGGGCATGGAAGCCCTCTTGGGTGGAGCAGAAACACGTTGGATGGTGTCCCAAAGATGTATCCCAATGAAATGCTGTTGAGACTCTTTTTTATGAGATCAGGATCGCTAAGAAGCCGGGTAGGGAAACAGATATTGCGGGAGCAGGGTTCTTACTGTCGGCAGCGGTTGTTTGGGCCTGGGGCTGCGATATCCGGCCTTTTTTTATTTAAGATTTACGGAGCTGTGAGCTTACCTGGATGTTTGAAGAGCATTTCAAATGCCCGCCTTAGTAGATTTGTGAGCATGTATATTATAAAATAAAAAAATTATTTTGTTACCAAATATGAAAATATGACAGGTTAATAACAGCAAAGGAAGGCTATGGGATTGCCAGTAGTATGGAAAAAGTATGGTTCTTATCATTGGTTTTCACTGGCCCTGATTGCATCTTTTCCTCTCCTTGTTCCTTTTGGCAGATTGTCAGAGATACCCATTATCCTGATGGCCATCGGAGGTGTTTTTCTGCTGATCAATGAGAGGAAGAAACTATTCCTGAACAGAGAAATTATTCTGTTTACGTTTGTATTTTCAGCTATATGGATTCCTGTCTGGATTTCTTTAATAGGGGCGGTATATCCACCTAAAACATTGAGCGTGGGGCTGACTTTTGTTCGTATGTTTCTGGCAGGGGTTTTTATCGTATCCACCATGGCAGGCAGTCCGGGAGTCTCTGGAAAAGTTTTAAAAACATTGGCCCTGCTTCTGTGCGTATGGGTTGCGGATGCGCTTTTGCAGGCAGCAGTCGGGTATAATCTAATTGCTTACCCCGATGTGGGTGGGCGCGTGAACAGTTTTTTTGGAGAAAGTCTCAACTTTGGTCCCTACATGGCTACTTTCAGTCCACTGCTGTTTGTTTATGCACTTTTAAACTGGCGGTGGCAGGGGCAGAGTTTTGCTTTCCTTGGAGTGGTTGTGGTCGTTTTTATGGCGGGCAGCCGAAGCGGATGGGTTGTTCTTGCCTTTGTGATTGCCGGGATTGCGGTGTGGATTGTGCGCAGGGAGGGGTGGAAAATCCTGTCCCGCTTTGCCATAATGGCACTGGTTCTTATGGGTGTGGCGGGTGGAATCCTGCAGTTTTCCCAGCCGTTTTCGGATCGTTTGCGTCAATCTATGCTGGTTTTCAGTAAGGATAGCGAATCCGTTAACCATGCTCTCAGCAATCGTCTGCCAATTTGGGAGACAACTTTCGAGGTGATCAGGGCAAATCCCATTAACGGTGTGGGTGCTCGGGGCCTGAGATATGCTTATGAGGATTTTGCTTCTCCTGACGATTATTTTGTTCAGAAAGATTACACCGTTCATCATGCCCACAATCTTGTTCTTGATATCGGAAGTGAGACCGGCCTTATCGGTCTTACTGGCCTGGTGCTGGCCATGGGTATCCTGCTTTGTGCATGGAGAGCCGCCGGGCCGGAGGAACGTTTGCGAGCTTTTCCCTATGCTTTGGTACTTTTTGTCATTTTCCTTCCCATAAACAGTCATTTCGCCATGTATTCTTCAGCATGGTCCACCACGTATTTCTGGGCCATGTCCCTTTTCTTTGGTGCCCTGGCAAAGCAAGAAGGTTTTAAAAAAGCAGCATAGGCTTGTAGCAAAGGTGAAACCGAAGTTTTTTTCTGAACTTCTCCCGCTGCACTCTGGACTTGTGGCACAGCTCAACAAGTGTTTTTGTCAACCTTTGTATGGTATCTCAGTTTTATTCCCTCCTGCTTACTACCCATGGATTTAAAGTCTATTGGGTCAGAGCGTACAGTTCGGGCAGCAGATCAGTGATTCCTTTCTTTATTTTTTTCCGTACGCAGGTAGTGTAAAAAAAGGAAGAAAAACATTATGACTATGCTGATGACAGCCAGCTGCAGTGGACGAGTCAGGCCCTGTCTCAGGATGCGTCTGGTTTCATCATTACCGTATATGGCCCTTGCATGGGCTTCTGACGCAATTTCTGAGGCTGTGCTGAGAAGCTCATGATAAGATGCTTTTTGAATTGCCGTGGCTTTTTCTGCATGCTGTCTTGCCAGGATGAGATTATGAACGGCTGCCATGTTGTTTTCCAGTGCTGCCATCGCCCTCTGTAACAGTTGAAGATTCTGGGGCTGTCTGGTTACTTTCAACAGTTCTGACATGCTATCATGTACTTCCTGCACATCAGGCAGGATTATGCTGAGACTGTGGATGTCCCCGCGAGTTTCCGCTTCCCATATTTCGGTATAAAGGGTATGGCCGCGATTAAGGATAGTATTGCCGGCCTGTATGCGGCTATGGCGTATTTTCAGCTCCTGCTCGGAGGAAAGATCCAGGCCGTACCGGACAAGACTCCCTTTTCCAAAGGCGGCTGCAATCTGCAGGTTCATTTCCTGGTCCTGCAGCCTGTTATATGCACGGATACTTTCAAGAAACAGACTGGAAGAACGTTTCATGGTTTTGCGGTTTTCCATAATGCTCTCCCTGGCATTCCTGGATCGTTGCATGACATCTTGATAACGGGTGAGGACTATGTCCATGCGGTCCATATGCGATTGGAAGGTAACGGAATTCTGATTCCTGGCAAGGCTCTGTCCTGTTCGGATATTTTCCATGCATATTTCTGAGGTTTCCCATGCCGTTTCCCATGTGGCTGGATCTGCATGCTGCTCGTAGGATGCCATTGCATAGCCGGTTTCAGCCGTAAGTCTGTACAGAGTACCTGCCATTGCCCATAGAGGAAGGTTCTGACTGATGAGAAGCTCTGTTTGGCTCCGAATATGCCGCAGCAGCAGAAAATTTCCTGTCCCCATGATAAAAATGAGAACGGTCAGAATAATGACAGGCGCCATCAGCCGTTCTTTTTTCAGACGTATTGCTGTCATTCGAATGCCTCCCTGTTCCCATAGGATTTTTGCAATTGTATGTCCTGAAATAACCAGCAAGAACTGTTCCAGTTTTTTTTAGGGGCTGACTATGACCATGCAGGCAGATGGGAAGAGTCGGGTGTCATGTTGTTTTGCAGAGTGTTCGCTTTCTATATAAAAAGACCGACAACCAGTACATCAGGAAGGGTACCATAGAATGGCTGGAGAAAAGCGGATGTGTTGAAACGATCTGTTTCGTTCAGAAGAGGAAAGGCGGCCTCTGTTTTCGTAAGCGTTTTTTATTATGTTTCCAAGATTCCTTCATATTTTTTGATTGACCTGGAGATTTGTTTTCACCTTCGCTATGCAAAAGAATGCTGGCTGGAGCGGAAAGAGCATGGACTGCAGGTGTGGTGATTTTTTTACCGGGCTGTTTTGTTTGAGGGGACACTGGAGGGCCGGAGATGGCTTCTGCCGGGATGGCGTCTGCTACAAAAAGATGTGTACCTGCGGCATAAAAAATCACCCCTGAAGCGAGGGCTCTGAATACATGAATTTCAATGTGAATGGGGTTTGAATCCTTTCTTTTTCCCATGCGTAAGGCCAGCTCCTTGTCTTGGGTAAAAAGAATAGGGGCGTTAGTGGAAGAGCACAGACCTTTTTGAGAAACATGAGACCAGGCTTTACTGCGGATATACAGATGAAGTAACTTAGGAAGTTTAGTCACAGGCTGGAGGGAGGGGTCAAAGGAGCGTGCTGTTGCTCGGATTTTCTTATCCTCGACCTGAATGGGTGCGGCGGTGATGCTGCGGCTGATGTCCATAAGATCTGCTTCGTGAATGGATGGAAGCTCTGGGTCTTCGCTGAAAACCTGAAGAAGGCTTGTTATTTTTACCCAACCATGGGCATCCGGCAGCAGCCCATGGGCATCCGGGTGCCTGCCGAGAAGTGTTTCGATTGTTTTTGCAAGTGTTTTCAGTTTTTTGTCTCTTTGCATGAAGGACCTCGCTTGACAGGAAAGGATGCGGCTGGGTAAAAGCGGTATCGTGCCCCTTAGGATGACGGCATTATTTTAATTTCCTTGAATCTGGAAACGCTATTTTTTTTTAAAAGTCAATACCTGGTTGGATACCAGAGAAAGGAAGCTCCCATGCGGACGGAACGTTCCCAGGAACTTTTCAAGCGGGCGGAACTCTGTATTCCTGGTGGTGTGAACAGCCCTGTTCGGGCCTGCCGTTCTGTCGGCAGCACGCCTCTTTTTATTGACAGGGCTCAGGGTGCATGGCTTTACGATGCGGATGGCAATGCATTCATTGATTATGTCGGCTCCTGGGGCCCCATGATTCTTGGCCATCGCCATCCTGCAGTGGAACAGGCCATCCGAAAGGTGATGGAAAGAGGGGTGAGTTTTGGTGCTCCTGTGGATCTGGAGGTTGCTCTCGCTGAAAAAGTCATGTCCCTTGTACCTTCTCTTGAAATGATTCGCATGGTCAATTCCGGTACGGAGGCTACCATGAGTGCCCTTCGCCTTGCCCGTGGATTTACGGGAAGGAATGGACTGGTAAAATTTGATGGCTGTTATCATGGTCATGGAGACAGTTTTCTTGTGGATGCAGGATCAGGTGTGGCTACCCTTAGCATTCCCGGCAGCCCTGGAGTTCCTGATGATGTGATAAAACACACCTTTTCCATTCCATATAATGACGCAGAGACTTTTCGCAATCTCATGGCGGAGCGTGGAAAAGATATAGCAGCAGTGATTGTGGAGCCTGTAGCAGGAAACATGGGTTTTGTCCGGCCCGAAATGAATTTTTTGTCGGCGTTACGAGATGAGACGGAAAAATACGGGGCTTTGCTGATTTTTGACGAGGTGATGACAGGTTTTCGCGTGGCCTCAGGAGGTGCACAGGAACTGTTTGGTATTCGACCGGATCTTTCCACATTTGGAAAAATTATCGGCGGTGGTCTTCCGGTAGGCGCTTATGGTGGCCGCCGAGATATTATGAAACATGTTGCCCCCCAGGGTCCGGTGTATCAGGCGGGAACGTTGTCGGGCAACCCTTTGGCCATGGCCGCAGGGCTTGCCACCCTGGAAGAGCTCTGCAGGCCGGGTTTCTATGAAACTCTTGCGGCTAAAACCAGAAAGCTGGTTGAAGGCCTTACTGCGGCAGCCAAAGAAGCCCATATTCCAGTCTGGTGTGATTGCATCGGGTCCATGTTCGGTCTTTTTTTCATTGAAGGCCCGGTTCGCAATTTTGCGGATGCCAGAAAATCGGATCTGAACCGTTTCAATGCCTATTATGCGGGTATGCGTGAAAAATGTATCTATCTTGCCCCATCTCAGTTTGAGGCGGGTTTTGTTTCTTTTGCCCATGGGGATGAAGAAATCCATGCAACCATACAGGCAGCAAGATCTGTCCTGAAAAATCTGTGAGGATTGGTTTGTATGCTGGATCCAGAAAACAACCGGATCCCGGAAGGGATCCGTCATATCCATCTGATTGCCATATGCGGCACGGCCATGGGTGCTTTGGCGGCCCTTCTTCAGGACGCAGGATTCCGTGTTACGGGTTCAGATCAAAATGTGTATCCTCCCATGAGTACCTTTTTACTGAAAAAGGGGATAGGTCTTACGGAAGGATTTGATGCTGCAATGGTTCTGGAAGAAAAACCGGATCTTGTTGTGGTGGGGAATGCCGTGAGGCGTGATAATCCTGAGGCGCTTGCTCTGGCTGAAAGCGGGATTCCCTATTGCTCCCTTCCTCAGGCGTTGAATCATTTTCTGGTTGGATCTCGGAAGGCCATTGTGGTTGCAGGTACCCATGGTAAAACCACAACGACTGCTCTGATGGCATGGGTCCTCGAAAAGGCCGGTCTGGCTCCAGGATTTATGATTGGAGGGATTGCCTGTAATTTTGAGGCAAACTATCGTATGGGTAAAGGCCCTTATGTTGTGCTGGAAGGGGATGAATACGACACTGCCTTTTTCGATAAACGTTCTAAATTTCTTCATTTCCATCCGTACAGGGCTATCCTGACGGGCGTGGAATTTGATCATGCCGATATTTTTTCTGATCTTGAACAAGTAGAAAAAGCATTTGAGGGCTTTGTCCGGAAGCTCCTGCCGGAAGGCCTGCTGGTGGCCAACAGGGATTTTACCGCCGTAAAACAGGTGCTGGAGCGTTGTATCCCTTTGGAAAAACAGTGTACATATTTTGGCCGTACCTCTGCGGACAAGGGCTGGTTTGTGGCAGATGTTTCCATTCATAGCCCGACTGAAAGTTTTACGGTGTTGTTGGATGGGAATATGTTTTGCCGGGTGGAAACGTCTTTGCCTGGCGAGCATAATCGAATGAATATTCTTGCCGTATGTGCTGTTGCCCACAGCCTTGGTCTCAGTCCCGGAGAAATTGCTTCTGGAATCGGGAGTTTTACCGGTGTGAAACGACGGCAGGAAAAGGTGGGTGTATCAGGGGGCATAACGATAATGGATGATTTTGCCCACCATCCTACAGCGGTGTCGGAAACTATCAGGGCAGTTCGTCCTCATGTCTCAGGTCGCCTGATAGCTGTATTTGAGCCACGGACCAATACGAGTATGCGCCGTGTTTTTCAGAAAGCCTATGCCGGCAGTTTTGATATGGCGGATCTTGTTTGTGTCCGGGAAATTCCTCTGCCGGATAAGGTGGCCGCAGAAAGTCGTTTTTCTTCTTCTGAGCTTGTTCGGGACCTGAACAATAGACATGTAAGAGCTGGTTTTTTTCAAGATGCAGGTGCGATTGTTTCTTTCCTGGAAAAGGAGGCAAAGGCCGGGGATCTTGTACTCGTAATGTCTAATGGGGGATTTGAAGGAATTCACGGACGTCTGCTTGCAGCGTTTTCCCATGCTGAGGATAAGAACATTTGAAGTGAAGGGTGAACTTTTCAAGGGAATTGTCTGTCGGCTGTCTCATATTCAATGGTGCGAAAGACAGTTCGGACAGTGCTAAGGCTTTGTTCCGCTCAGGGTTTCCCCTGTCCGTAAACCATCTAAAGGAGATTTTTGTGACTCGTCCTTCCTATGTGGTTGGTATCGACCTTGGAACATCCAATACGGTTGTGGCTTATGCTTCTCTGACCGAAGACTTGGAGCATACACCGGACTTTCATATCCTGGAGATACCTCAAATGGCAGGTCTTGGTGTGGTGGAAAAATCCACCATCCTTCCTTCATTTCTTTATCTGCCGGAACAAAGGGAGGCAGAACAGATGAAGCTTCCCTGGGGCACAGCAAACCCTGTTGTGGGGCTTTATGCCAGAGACCGTGGAGCGGAGGTTCCTGGAAGGCAGATCGCAAGCAGTAAATCATGGCTATGCACCGATCTGGTGGACAGGGGGGGTGGTGTTTTGCCATGGGATTCACAGGATATTGAGTCTGAGAGGCGCCTTTCTCCGGTGGTAGCCTCATCCATGATTCTGCATCATGTGAAAGATGCCTGGAATTATCATTTTCGGAGTCAGGGAGAGAACTTTTTGCTGGAAAATCAGGAGATTTTTCTTACCGTTCCAGCATCCTTTGATGCCGTGGCCAGGGATCTGACAGTCAGGGCTGCCCAGGAAGCCGGTCTGCTGAAGCTTGTTTTACTGGAAGAGCCGCAGGCTGCTTTTTATGCGTGGATAGCTAAGCGGAGAAATGCCTGGCGGGATCATGTCAAAGCCGGTGATACGGTTCTGGTCTGTGATGTGGGCGGAGGTACCAGTGACTTTTCCCTGATCCGGGTAAAAGATGCTGACGGGAGACTGGAGCTGGAGCGGATCGCCGTTGGCAACCATCTTTTGGTAGGGGGAGATAACATGGATTTAACCCTTGCCTACCATGTGGCCGCAGGGCTTGCTGCTAAAAACAAGGCTTTGGATGCTTGGCAGATGCGGGGACTAATTCAGCGTTCCCGTCAGGTCAAGGAAAGTCTCCTGAAGGATCCAGGCAAAGAGAGCTTGTCCGTTACCATTGCAGGACGGGGCAGCGGGCTGATTGCCGGAACCATTAAGTCGGAGGTTCGCTATGATGAAGTTGAGAAGCTCATTATGACAGGTTTTTTTCCGGAATGTGACAGGGATGCACGACCTGTGCAGCCTTCTGGATCCGGACTCAGCGAATTTGGTCTCGGGTATGAGGCGGACCCGGCCATAACACGGCATCTCGCTGCTTTTCTGGCTGAAACGGGGGAAGAGCCTACGGCTGTCCTTTTTAACGGTGGCGTGATGAAGCCATCCCTGCTCAGAGAGAGGCTGTGCCGGATTGTAGCCTCCTGGCAGAATGGCAAAGAAGTCCGTGAGCTGGAGAATGAAGCCGGTGATCTGGCTGTGGCCATGGGTGCAGCTTATTATGGATGGGCAAGGAAGGGGAGGGGAATTCGCATCCGCAGCGGGCTGAGCCGGACCTACTATATCGGTGTTGCAGCGGCTATGCCTGCAGTTCCCGGTATCCCCATGCCAAAAAAAGCTCTTTGCATAGCTCCTTTTGGCATGGAAGAAGGAAGCGAAGTCAGCATCAGGGAAAAGATTTATATGCTGAACGTGGGTGTGCCCGTATCCTTTGAGCTTCTAGCATCCACAAGTCGGCGGGAAGATACTCCGGGCGAAGTGGTGGAAGACTGGCAGGGTGCGCTTGTACCCGTTGCTCGTATTGAAACCCGTCTGGACGGTGGGGACGAAAAGCGTATTCCCGTAACCCTTGCCGTACGTGTTACTGAAGTGGGAACGCTTGAATTTTTCTGTGTATCCGAAAAAGATGGACGAAGCTGGGATCTGGCGTTTCAGATTCGGGAAGGTTTTTCCTGATTGGGGAGGAAGGGCGGGTTCTCTTCCCTGTAAGCGGTACTTTAACGATAGTGTTACTCCTGTGGCTGCCGCAAAGAGAGAACATATATCCATATGGTTTCACAGAAGCCCTCAATTCATGACTGTAAGCCGTTAGCCGGACTGTGGTTCTGGGCTTTTGCCGTTAACTTCATTTCCAGGATTTTATATGCAGAACAGCGAGACTCCTTTTGTGGTTGGGATCGATCTCGGAACAACCAATTCCGCGGTATCCTTTGTGGATCTAAGAAAAAAATCATTTGAAATCAAGAATTTTCCCATTCAGCAGCTGGCAGGTGCCGGTGTTTTTGCTCCGCATAATGTACTCCCTTCCTTTCTTTATATCCCTGGTACCCATGAAATGGATTCATCCGCAATTCAGCACCCATGGCCTAAGTCAACGGATATGTTTGCGGGTCTGTTTGCAAGGGAGTATGGAGGCAAGGTGCCGTCCCGCCTTGTGGTTTCCGCTAAAAGCTGGCTGTGTCATGACCAGGTGGACAGGCGTGCTCCCATCCTTCCATGGGGAGCACCGGCAGAAATTCCTAAGGTGTCACCGATTGAGGCAACATCACTTTATCTATCCCATATTCGTAGTGCGTGGAATACATACCATGCCAAAGATCCGGATCTTTATCTTGAGCATCAGCAAATTACGGTCACGGTCCCTGCATCCTTTGACGAAGTGGCAAGGGAGATGACCCTTGAAGCAGCAAGGGAAGCCGGTCTGCCGAGGGTCATTCTTCTGGAGGAGCCCCTTGCAGCTTTTTATTCCTGGCTTTTGCGTCATGAAAAGAACTGGATGGAGCAGATCCGGCCGGGAGAGCTGGTACTTGTCTGTGACATGGGAGGGGGGACAAGCGACTTTACGCTGATATCCTTGAAAGAGAGCGAGGAAGGGGGAAGTCCGCGTTTTGAACGGATTGCCGTAGGCGATCATCTGATTCTCGGTGGGGATAATGTGGACCTTGCTTTGGCTCGTATGATTGAAATGAGGCTGGGAGGTAAGGATATTTCTCTTTCCGGAGACCGCTGGAAGGTTCTCTGTCACCTCTGCCGTGCGGCAAAGGAACGGCTGCTTGAGGGAGGGCGGGCAAGGGAACGGATTACAATCATGGGGGAAGGCCGGAGACTGATTGGTGATACGGTTTCTGTTTTTCTGGAACAAGAAGAAACGGAAGAAATTGTTCTTGAAGGGTTTTTCCCCAGGCTGTCTCCCGATGACCTGAAGCGTGATGCGCCTCCTGTTACGGGCGGTGTTACAGAATTTGGACTTCCATATGCGGCTGATGCAGCCCTGACTCGGTATCTGGCTGCTTTTCTTTACAGTCACAAGGAAGAAGTCCATCGAAAAATGGATCGTTCCGTCTGTCCTGATCATATTCTTTTTAATGGCGGTGCATTGAAACCGCTCAGCATCAGGGAGCGTATCAGGGTCGCCGTTTCCGATCTTTTTAATCTGTCTCCGGATCAGGCTCCCGCAGAGTTGGAGAATCCTAATCCTGATCTTGCTGTGTCTTTGGGCGCTGCCTACTATGGCCTTGTTAAATACGGGAAGGGTGTACGGGTTGGGAGCGGCAGCCCCAGGAGTTACTACATGAGTATTGGTGTTGGAGAGCAAAAAAAAGCCTTGTGTCTTGTAGAGCGTGGCCTGGATGAAGGCAGTGTGATTGATCTTCCCCGGAATATTTTTGAGGTACAGGCAAATCAGCCGGTACAGTTTGATGTGTATGCTTCCAGTTTTCGTTCCGGTGACAGGGCAGGGGATCTGATCAATATTGATGAGACCCTTTCTCCTCTTCCACCCCTTCGGACTTTGATCCGGTTTGGCAAGAAGGAAGAGGCTCGGAGTATTCCTGTTCATATGGAAGCGAATTATACGGAAATGGGATCCCTTGCTCTCTGGTGTCGGTCAGGGATTTCTGATCACAGGTGGCAACTTTCTTTTCAGCTTCGGCAGCCGTATCAGGTCCTTGTTCCAGACAACAAGGATATTCTGGATGCTGAGCGAGTTGATGCTGCCGTGTGTGCCGCTCTCATGGCCTTTGATGATACCGGAGAAATTGTAAATCCCGTACGGGAAATAGCGGCTATTGTTCTTTTATCCAAGAATCAATGGCCACTGGATCTTTTGAGAAAAATATCCGATGCTTTGCTCTCCGAGCCGGATTTACGTCGTATTTCACCTGCCCATGAAAGTCGATGGTTGAATCTTCTTGGTTTTTGTCTCAGGCCCGGTACGGGAGATGCTTTTGATGATGAAAGGTTACGGAAGCTATGGCGTTTTTACAAAGATGGTCTTGTTTTTACCAACAAAACCCAAAATAAAAATGAGTGGTGGATTCTCTGGCGTCGGGTTGCTGCCGGTTTGGGGCCAGGCAGACAGCGTCAGATTCTTCAGGATCTTTCTTCCGTACTTTTTACAAAAACAAAGTCAAAAAAAATTATTTTTTCACAGGAATTGGTGGAAATATGGTCTGCCGTTGCTAATATGGAATTTTTAAGTGTTCAGGATAAAAAAAGATGTTCTGAAGCGTTGCTGCCTCTGCTCCACCCGAGAAAATCTCCTGAGCGTCTCTTCTGGTCTTTTGCAAGGCTGTGCAGCCGTACCCTTTTATATGGACCGGCGGACAGGGTTTTGCCTCCGGAGATGGTGACCCCTTGGCTGGATACGATTCTTGCTATGAACTGGAACGATCCGGAAGCCCTGGCTTCCGTTCTTGTACCCGTAGCCCGGCTGACAGGTGACAGGGTACGGGATTTATCTCCGGATATGCGCAAAAAAATTGGTAAAAAGCTGGAGAATGTCCGGGGAGATGAAAGCAGAGAAGCACTGGCATGTCTTTACTCCGTGATTCCCATGGAAAGAAAAGAGGAGAAAGAGATGTTTGGGGAATCTCTGCCGCCTGGATTGCGTCTGTATCGTGATGCAGAAACAGACTGATTTTTTATCCATGTGAACAGTTTTTTCATTGCAGATAGCGGAAGGAGTCCACTTTGGTAAAAAGGATGTTGTTCTTTCTGCTGGTTCCAGTGGCAATGCTGGGTGGCTGCTCAGCTCACAATACAGAAAATTTTACCCCGAGCCGTCATCAGCATCCGGTACTGAATTTCTATCAGGGTCCTCTTGATCATCTGCATGCAGTGCGAAGTGGTAAATGCGGCATGTCTCCAAGCTGCTCTTCTTATGCCGCTCAGTCGTTTCAAAACCGGTCTTTTTTTGATGCGTGGTTTGCATCCTTCGACAGACTATTACGTTGTGGCAGAGATTTGGGTCACCCGAATATCCGTTGGGTGCCCGCACCCGGTGGCCCGAAGGTTTTTGACCCGGTGGTGATATTGCGTGAAGATGCCCCCTGCTTACAGAAATAACAGACAAGGAGATCCCCATGAGTCGTTGGATAAAAAAGTATGATTTGAGCATAATCTTGCATGGTCTGATTCTTATGCTTTTACTGCTTTTTCTGGGTGCAGCGACGGCAAAGGCGGATAAATCACTGATCATGGTCAGTATTCTGCCTCAAAAATATTTTGTGGAAAAAATTGCAGGGGACATCCTCGATAGTTTTGATGTAAAAGTCATGGTTTTACCGGGGGCAAGTCCTGCAACCTATGAGCCCACACCTTCTCAGATGCTGCAGTTGTCTCGTGCCCGAGTCTATTTTTCCATAGGAGTTCCTTTTGAACGATCATGGCTGCCCCGTTTTGCAAGCACATATCCGGACCTGACCATTGTGGCTACGGATGCAGGATTTGCCAAAAGAACGATCCGTGGACACCGGCACCATGATGACGGACACGGGCACAGTCATAGCCATGGAGAAGATTTTCCGGATCCGCACATATGGCTTTCTCCTGAACTTGTAAAATACCAGGCAATCACTATCCTGGATGCCCTGCAGGCTCATTTTCCCGATAAAGCAGCTGCTTTTACTGCTGGATACGAAAGCTTCATTGATGAGATCGAAGGAATTGATAGAGAAATACGAAAAATTCTTGAATCCCAAAAAGGTCGCAGTTTTTTTGTTTTTCATCCTTCATGGGGATATTTTGCTGATGCCTATGAACTGGAGCAAATACCCGTTGAGGTTGGAGGACGTGAGCCCACACCCGGGGAACTGGCTGTGATGATCCGTCAGGCAAGGGAGAAAGATGCCGTTGCAGTTTTTGTCCAGCCACAGTTTTCACAGCGTTCAGCTACCATTATTGCTAATGCAATCAATGCTGATCTGGTTGTTTTAGATCCGTTGGCAGAAAACTGGGGGGAAAACCTGATAAAGGCTGCCCGTGCTCTGAGGGACCATGCCCGGTGAATTTTTTCACCTCAGATCAAAAATATAAAGAGAATTGGTGGAAAACGTGTGCATTTTGAGCTAAGAAGCTCATGGTTTTATTCTGGCCTTTTTTCGGTGTTTGAGGAGGAGAAGATGCACGCCGATAGTTTGGGTACTAAATGGGTATCCGTGCACGGGGGGCACTCGGGAGAGTTTTGTCACCATGCCACAGACAGTCTTGAAGAGATTCTTGAAAAGTATGTTGCCCTTGGATTTTTATGGGTGGGAATTTCAGAACATGTCCCTGCACCGACTCCTGAATTCCGGTATCCCGACCAGGTAAGGGCAGGTCTGACTCCGGAATTTTTGTATGAGCGTTTTGGTCGATACATGACGAGATGCAGGGAGCTGCAAAGGATTTTTGCACCAAGATTACAAATTTTTGTGGCCATGGAAAGTGAAAGTTATTCTGGTTATGAAAGCCTTATGAAAAACCTCATTACAGATTTTCGGCCCGATTATGTCGTAGGTTCCGTTCACCATGTCGCTGATCTTGGCTTTGACTATTCTGAAGATCAGTATATGTCCACAGCGAAAGCTCTTGGCGGGCTGGATAGCATGTATTGCCGCTACTTTGATCTGCAGTTTGAAATGATAGAAACCCTGAAGCCTTCTGTTGTCGGGCATTTTGATCTGATTCGCCTTTTTGATCCTGACTACGGAAGCCGTATTCAGAAGCCGGATATTGCCTGGCGCATTACAAGGAATCTAGAGGCGGTAGCCAACCATAATCTGATTCTGGATTTTAATCTGAGGGCTTTCTACAAAGGTGCTAATGAACCTTATGTTGCTGCTCCTATCTTGCAACAGGCTGCAGCAATGGGGATTTCTCTTGTTCCCGGTGATGACTCTCACGGCGTATCACAGGTCGGTAATTTTATGAAAGAAGGAATCAGTATTTTAGAAAATGCTGGAGTCAGCACGAACTGGAAGATGCCTAAGTGTTTTGATTTCTAACAATAATAAAAAAGTTGTTGCTGATATAAAAAATAATGTTGACATAGGCTTGGTTGTTGGGGTAGTTTGTCTT